>JAQUNS010000114.1 GCA_028717465.1 Candidatus Omnitrophota bacterium | reverse complement strand
CTGGTCTGTTTTAACAGAGCATCTATATTGTTATCTTTCATTTTTCCTTGGCTTTAGCATTCTCAATGCTCTTAATCTGGTCCCTTATCTGGGCAGCCTTTTCATACTCTTCCTTCTCGACAGCATCTTGAAGGTCTTTTCGTAATTGATGCAACTCATCCCTGACTACCTTAAACTCCCCTGTCTTGGGTATTTCTCCAACGTATTTGGTGGAGCCGTGTATCCTCTTAAGAAGAGACGGTATATATTTTTTAAAGACTTCATAACACTGGCTGCACCCGAACCGGCCGGAATTTTTAAAATCTTTATAACTCAACCCGCAATTGCCGCATTTCAAACTGATATCCTGCTTTGTTTCCAAGGGAGAGCTTAAGTCAGCCAAGCCGGACAAAAGATCCGAAATGCCAAAATGCTGCTCCATCTGAGTGCCTTTTTTTCTGGCACAATCTTCGCAAAGATGGAGCTCTGTGACTTTACCGTTTATTATCTCTGTCAAATGTACAGTTGCTTCGCTTCCATTGCAGATATCGCAAACCATAAAATTACCCCTTGCTTAATAAGCGGATATTCCTTCCTTTTGCGTAAGCGCTCTAAAATCACTCATTAAATCCAGCGTTAATTTTCCCGGTTTGCCGTTGCCGATATTCCTGCCGTCAACCTTAACGATAGGTACGATTTCGGCAGCTGTCCCGGTTAAAAAACACTCGCTGCAATTGTAAATATCATATCTGGAAAATACATCTTCTAAAACCTGCACGCCTCTGGCTTGGGCCAGGCCTGCAACAGCAATTTGAGTTATCCCCTCCAAAGCGCCAAGGTGCGCCGGCGGGATATGTAATTTGCCTTTGGAGTAGATAAATATATTCTCTCCTGTGCACTCCACTACATATCCTTCGTTATTCAACATGATAGCTTCTTCATATCCTGAATTTATAGCTTCTATCTTGGCCATTATATTATTGAGGTAATTCAATGACTTTATCTGGGGATTTACAGCCTCAGCATTATTTCTTCTTGTCGGAACAGTGATAATCTCCAGGCCCTTCTCGTAAAGTTCTTTCGGATAAAGCGCTATTTTATCGGCTATAATAATAACACTGGCGCTTTTACATTTTCTGGGATCCAGGCCCAGGTCCCCGGCTCCGCGGGATACTACAAGGCGTATATAGGCATCTTTTAAATTATTAACCTTAAGAGTATTCAGGACTGCCTTTCCCATGTCTTCTATGCCGAAAGGCATATTAAGCATAATAGTATGGGCCGAGCGGTAAAGCCTCTCCATATGTTCCCTGAGGCGAAAAACAAGGCCGTTGTAAACCCGGATGCCCTCAAAGACGCCGTCCCCGTAGAGAAAACCGTGATCGAAAACAGAAATTTTGGCATTCTCTTTGTCAACAAAGTCGCCGTTTAAATAAATTTTCATGACGTCCTCCCTGATCTTTTTGAAAAACAGGCTATTTTATGTAACCATCCTTTATAAACAGTTGATCTTTAGCCCAGGAAGCTACGTCTTCATCATGGGTAACGACCACAACCGTTGTCTTCCTGTCTATATTAACTTTTGTTAATAATTTTAACACTTCCTGGCCCATTTGAGAATCCAAATTTCCGGTTGGCTCATCGCAAAGAAGGACCCTGGGTTCAACAATAAGAGCCCGGGCTATAGCAGCCCGTTGCTGCTCGCCTCCTGAAACTTGATTGGGATAATGGTATTTCCTTGGCTCTATCTTTAAAAACTCCAACATGCTTTCGGATTTTCGGAAAGCAGTTTTCCTGCTCTGACCTTTAATAAGCAGGGGCAAGGCAACGTTTTCCAGAATGTTTAATTCCGGTATCAGATAATAAAATTGAAAGACAAACCCAACTTTTTCGTTTCTAATCAGGGATATTCTGCTGTCATTGAAACTGTAGATGTCTTCCTCATCCAGGTATACCTTACCGCAATCAGGCCTATCAAGGCCTCCAAGTATATGCAGCAACGTGGATTTTCCTGCTCCGGAAGGGCCTCTTACTGCAAGAGACTCTCCTTCTTTAACTTCAAATGATATATTTTTTAATATCTGGAGTTTGCTGGCGCCGATCTTAAAATGCTTATCTAAATTTTCTACTCTTAACATTATTCATACCTTAAAGCTGTCACAGGATTGAACCTGGAGGCTTTTATCGCCGGATAAAGAGTGGAGATAAAAGTTATAACTAATGCAGAAGCAATAATTAAAATAAAGTCAGCCGCTGAGCTTGCAACAGGCAATCTATCGATATAGTAAATATCTGAAGGCAGCTTAATTATAGGGTAGTTTTCTAAGGTGTAGATTATTATCCCTCCTAAAACAGATCCCAGTATTATGCCGGACAGCCCAATCAGCATGCCCTGGACTATGAAAATCTTCATTACCAGGCTGTTTTTCATGCCGATTGCCTTCATGATGCCTATATCCTTAACCTTCTCTAGAACAGACATGATAAGAGTGCTGGCTATATTAAAAGAGGCTACAAGTATTATTAACGACAGTATTATGAACATCGCGGTCTTCTCCAGCTTTAGCGCCGAAAAGAGGTTCTTATTCAAATCCATCCAGGTTAAAACGTTAAAAGGCAGCCCGAGCATGTTTTCTATGTCTTTCTTGACTGATTCTGCCCGGTAAACATTCTTTATCTTAACTTCAATCGCTGTCGCTCCTGTAATATTTAATATGTTTCTAGCTCTATCTATATTTATATAGACAAGAGATGAATCATATTCATACATACCGGACTCAAAAATACCTTCTACTACAAAATCATGCATCTCCATTTGAAAAGGCAGCAGGACAGTCACGGCAGAACCTGCGGCTAAATCCAATTTATCAGCCATAACTCTACCGACAACTATTCCCTGTTGCGATATATCATCTAGACTATTAACCATGTATTTCCCAAGCTGGGTTGCATTTTTCTCTTTCACCAGCTCTACCCCTTTAAAATAAATATTCTCCAGATATCCGTCTTTAAGAATACTGCCGTTGCCTACTGCTATTGCGGATACCGCAACGACTCCATCTATGCCGGATAAAATACCCATAACTTCATCCGGATTAAATATAACAGGGTCGGCCTTTACTAAAATATCCGAATTTATTCCAAGAATCTTGCTCTCTAACTCCTGGTCAAACCCGCTCATAACAGCTATTACAACAAGCAAAGCCATGACTCCTATGGCAACGCCTAGTATTGTAATAATAGAGATGAGCTTTAAGAATTTAGCCTCTCTTTTGGTAAGGTATTTTTTGGCCAGCCAGAATTCAAATCTCATATTATCTTTTCTAGTTACAGATTAGCGCAAATCTTGGACAGATTGACGCAGATATTTTATCTCTACCACCTGCGTTTCCCAATCTGCGGTTATCTGTGTGCTTCTATCTGCGATCATCTGCGTGCATTTAATGAGACTCCGGCTTCAGGAGCGGAAATAATAAGACCTCTCTTATCGAAGGCGCATCGGTAAGCAGCATTACCAGTCTGTCAATTCCTATGCCAAGCCCGCCGGCAGGAGGCATACCGTATTCTAAGGCTTCGACAAAATCATAGTCGACATGTTCTTTTTCTTCTCCGGTCTGAGAGCTGAATCTCTGCCGTTGCTCTATAGGATCGTTAAGCTCGCTATAAGCATTGGCTATCTCCATCCCGGAAACAAAAAGCTCGAATCTCTCGACAAGATTAGAACTATCCTTTTTTGATTTTGCCAAAGGGGATATCTCTTTTAAATAATCTATTACAAAAACTGGGTTATGGTCTAACTGGTTCTCTATATATTCTTCGCACAGCTTCAATATCTGAGACCTGGAAAGTTTCTCCAGTTTTTTATTTAATTTTTTCTCCATTACATCTTTCAACCTGTCGATACTGATCTCCTTCTCCCCTAGTATCTCCGTAAAACTCAACCTCTTGAAAGGCGCCCTGAAACTGATATTCTCGCCCTGATATTGGACTTCATCCTGCCCTTTAATCTCACGGGCAAGATAAGAAAACAGCTCTTCTGTAAGGGCCATTATATCCTTATAATCTGCATAAGCCCAATAGAGCTCCAGCATGGTAAACTCAGGATTATGTTTGGT
>JAQUNS010000113.1 GCA_028717465.1 Candidatus Omnitrophota bacterium | reverse complement strand
GGCATAAAAGGGGCCAAAGCAATCAGAATTATCCTGATTAAATCAGATAGGGTATAAATCATATGATCAAGCTCTTTGGGATTATTGTTCTTTAAATTCCAGGGTGCTTTAACTTCAATATATTTATTAGCTAAAGCTATGAGCTGCCATATGCATTCTAACGCCTTTTGGTAATCTAATTTTAACATAAAATTATTGACTCTGGCGTTCAGGTTCTCGACGGTATCTTTAAAAACACTGTCGCATTCGCTTTTAGCAGATTCGCTTTCAGGAATAAAACCATCATAATATTTCATCACCATATTTAAAGTTCTAAACACAAGATTTCCAAAATCATTAGCAAGGTCAGAGTTGACTCTTTTTATAAAACCCTGTTCTGAAAAACTCCCGTCTGAACCGAAAGATACCTCTCTTAGTAGAAAATAACGCAGGCTGTCTGAGCCGTATTTTTCGACAAATTTTAGGGGATCTATTACATTGCCTTTTGATTTAGACATTTTACTTCCCTCTTCCATCAGCCACCAACCGTGCGCAAATACCATCTTGGGAGGTTCCAGATCCAGCATATGCAGCATTATCGGCCAGTATACAGCGTGGTATCTTAAGATATCTTTAGCCATAAGATGCACATCTGCGGGCCAGGTAATACTAAAATCATCGCTTTTTAAAAACCCAGGAGCAGTGATATAGTTAAGCAACGCTTCAAACCAAACATAGGTTACATACCTGTCATCAAAAGGAATTGATATACCCCAAGAAACCCTATCTTTAGGACGAGATATACAAAGGTCGTTTAGCTCATTATTAAGAAAGGAGTATACTTCGTTAAAACGGCTCTGGGGCTGGATAAAATCTTTATTGTCATCCAGATAATTTTTAAGCCAGAGTTTGTATTTAGATATTTTCAAGAAATAATTTTTTTCTTTTATATGCTCTACCCCCCTACGACAATCGGGGCAGAGATTATTCTCAATTTGATTATCAAGCCAGAATGTCTCGCAAGGTAAACAATACCAGCCCTGATACTCTGACTCGTATATATCGCCGCTCTTGTAAAGCTGATCCAGTATTTTTTTAACCGTCTCTTCGTGCCTGCACTCGGTCGTACGTATAAAATCATCATAGCTGATGCCCAGCAGTTTCCAAACCTGTATGAACCTGTCTACAATAACATCACAGAATGCTTTGATATCGCTATAACCTTCATCGTGGGCAGATTTTGCAATTTTCTGGCCATGTTCATCGGTACCGGTAAGGAAATAGACCTTATCACCAAGCATCCTTCTATACCTGGCCAGAACATCTGCAGAAACAGAAGTATAAGCATGGCCAATGTGAGGAGATCCGTTAACATAGTAGAGGGGTGTTGTCAGGTAGAATTTTTTACTTTTCATTTTTAGCCGGATTAGAGGTGTCTTTGTAGTTAAGCTTTTTTATTCTTCCGTCTTCATATTCGAATTTTACAAATCCAGTTATAAAATTTACATCTATTACCTTAGCTTTGCCGTCCTCTAGTTCGATCTTATCGCCTATTTTAGGCATTGATTTAAGGGCCTGATCGTAAAATTTTTTCTCATAGCTTAGGCAGCACATTAACCTTCCGCAGACTCCGGAAATCTTGGTGGGATTCATGGGAAGATTCTGCTCTTTGGCGAATTTGACTGTTACAGGAGAGAATACCTTTAAAAAAGAAGCACAGCACAAAGGCCTGCCGCAAATACCATAACCGCCCAATATTTTAGCTTCGTCCCGTACCCCTATCTGCTTCAGCTCTATGCGGGCTTTAAATATTTTAGCCAGATCGCGCACTAAAGACCTGAAGTCTATCCTCTCTTCAGAGGTAAAATAAAAGACTATTTTAGTTCTGTCGAAAGAGTACTCTGCCCCGACAAGCTTCATATCCAAATTATGCTGCCGAGATTTGCGTTCGAATATCCTTACCGCACCTCTGGATTTTCTTTGGTTTCTTTTTATCTGCAAGAAATCCTCGCGGGTAGCTTTTCTGATTATTTTACTGGCACCTTTTAAATCATCTCCGTCCTTTAGCTCTTTAGGGTCAGAAACTGCTTCTCCGTAATCATAGCCTCTTTCGGCTTCCAAAATAACAATATCTCCAGCCTGGTAGGCTTGATCCTCGCTGTAACCGGATATAACATTGCCTGCCTCTCTTAATCTTACGTTAATTGAGTGCTTCAATTTTAGCCTCTGCCTCCTTATAGATTTTAAACAGTATCTTGTATATCAGATTAGGACTTACGTTGGAATCCAAGGCACTGTAAAGATACTCTAATTTTTCAATTTTTTCAATCAAATCTTTGATATCCAAGCCCAATATATTTCTTGCAGTATCCGGGTTTATAAGCACTGCAAGGCCTTTAACATTTAATTCAAAACATATAAAATCTCTCAAGTAGAAAATCAATATTTTAATTCTGCTCTTTAATAAAACTCTTTGTTGATGCAGCGGGATATCAGATTCTTCCGTCAAAATATCCCGCCTGAAAAAAAGCCTTATATCTGGATAATTTTCAAGATCTGCATATCTGGAAACATCTCCCAAACCGGCCTGGGATAATGCAAGGATACGCCTGGCATTGTGATCAGATAATTGGATAGGGCCTGCAAACATATTTCTGATGTCATTTTTGAACTTGATCTCTCGACAACGAGACCTGATAGTAGGAATCAAAATATCGGACCTGGAAGTAGCTAGAATAATTACAGAGTCCATCGGCGGCTCCTCCAGGCTTTTGAGAAAAGCATTGGCTGCTTCTATATTCATGGTATCAGCATCGTCAATAATAAAAAATTTCGTTTCGCAGTTTTGGGCGGAAAGGTTTAAAAACTTTTGTAAATCCCTGATCTGGTCTATGGTTATTTCGCCAGACTTATCCTCCGGCCTGATTATATAGACATCAGGATGGGATTCTTTTTCAATCTGCAGGCAATTTGAGCACGTTCCGCAGCTATTGCCCCTGCTGTTTAAGCAGCTGGCGGATTTGGCAAATTCTTTGGCAATTGAAAACTTGCCTATGCCTTTAAGGCCGGAAAATATAAAACTGCCCTGCACTCTATCTAAATCAATATATCTTTTCAATATTGATACAGCCCTGTCTTGACCTCTAAATTCATTCCAAGCCATTTTTTTATTATACTTCAAATACTTCCTGGTTAGGAGACAAATATTAAAATTCCAGGCTCAACCCTGAAGTTATCCACCTGCCCGGAAGAACCACTCCTTCAACATCGTACTGCTTGACATTGGTAGCGTTAAAAACTTTAAGGTATAAATTTGCGGCATGATTTTGGAATTTCATACTTCTGTTAAGTTCCAGATCCAGGTTTATAAATTCATCCCCGCCTGACCTGTTTTTATAGCTTAAATTTAAAACAAGGTTGAGCAATCTAAATTCCAAGCTCTTGACACAGCTTAAGCTATGCCGCAAATAATTAGCAGAATACTTGCTATATAAAAAATCGCTGCTATAACAGGAGTCCAAAAAAGAATATGATAATTTAAAACCATTGCGATAGGCCCAGTATTCAAACCCGCCTGTTTCACTGCGAGGCATATTTTTAGCGCTCCAAGATTCAGATATTGAGTTTTTAACCCAGTCTATCAGATCATAGTCTAATCTTCTGAATACCGAAGCTCCGTAAGAATACTCTCCTTTTTTAACATAACCAAGCTCCCAGCTTAAAGATTCCTCAGCAGATAACTTTGAATTCCCCGTATTTGCCGGGCTGTCATAATAGAGCTCCGTAAAACTCGGAACTCTATACGCTCTTTGAAAAGAAGAGAATACCGTCTCATCTTCGTTAAAGCTATAAGTTAAAACCGCTCCCGGGCTAACCTCGGTGTTAAAAATACTGTAATCGTCTACTCTCAAACTCAAAAAAAAGTTAAAATTTCTAAATAGCTCATTAGATACTGATGCACCAATAGAAAATAAATTTCTGTCCTGAAAAGACAGATTTGTGCTGTCAACAGTTTCCTGGCGCATCTCTGTGAAAATATTGAATTTACAATCAAAGCTCTCAAAATCAACCGGGATCTTTACTCCTTTTATGTGAGTAGTATGTATATTTCTGAAC
>JAQUNS010000112.1 GCA_028717465.1 Candidatus Omnitrophota bacterium | reverse complement strand
CTTCCAGCTTATCTGAGTTCGAGACCTCAAAATAAATCTGCTCTGTCTCCCTGACAGTCAGCTCGCCTTCCACAGTCTTAAGCAGTTCATATTTAGACATGTACTTTTTGGCAATCTGCATTATTTCATTAGGCATAGTCGCCGAAAACAACAGAACTCTTTTATTAGGATTAGTTTTTTCAATGATCTCTTTGACATCGTCTATAAAACCCATATTCAGCATTTCATCAGCCTCATCTAAAATAAAATATAATATCTTATCTATTTTTAATGTCTTGCGCTTTATATGGTCGATTATTCTGCCCGGAGTGCCTACAACTATATCGACACCTTTTTTAAGCTGGCGCAGCTGCAGATCTATTGACTGGCCTCCGTAGATAGGCACGATACTAAACCGCTTTCTGCTTCTTAAGGAATTAAGCTCCTCAGCTACCTGAATAGCCAGCTCTCTTGTCGGAGTAAGAATAAGAACCTGGACAAATCCGGAATTCTCCTTAAGCAGTTCCATGATCGGAAGGCCAAACGCTGCTGTTTTTCCGGTACCGGTCTGAGCCTGGCCTACTATATCAGAACTTCTATTTAATACAGCCGGAATAACTTTCTCCTGAATAAGCGTGGGCGCTTCAAAGCCCTTCTTTTGAATAACCGATAAAGCATCCTCCGACAAACCTAACTTTCTAAACAGTTCCATATGCAGACACCTTCCTTTTTCGCATTTTTATACGAGTTGAAAAAATTAATAACCTCCGCCTTAAACAAATATATTATATCATATTGAAGACAATTGCGGTGGGTAAATTGAAAACTTATAACAGTTTTTTCCGCGCAGAAATTGCTACAAAACCGCCTTGTCCAAAACCCTGCTTAGGTTTTTGGACTAATTTTAATTCTTCAGGCAACTGAAAAATAGTCTGGCAATAAGAGAAATCTCCGAACCCGGAATTTGCCGCTAAATCGGCCAGCTCTTTTACGTTGAAAAAATTGGCATTTTTGTAAAATAAGCTCCTGCTATTCCGGTAATATCTTCCTAAAAAGCTGTCCCTATCGACTATTCCCATTATAATACTGCCGTCTTCTTTTAATACCCTGTACGCCTCCTGCAAAACTTTTAAAGGATCCTGGACAAAACACATGGTAATAACAGCAACAACATAATCAAAACTTTTGTCTAAAAATACAATATTTTCACCAAGCCCCCAACGTACATTAACACCGCGCTTCTGGGCTATCTGGAGCATGTTTCTGGAGGGGTCTATTCCTACCGATATTCCTAAAGGCCGGGCAAATCTGCCCGTACCCACTCCAATTTCTAAACCTCTGCCGAATCGAGGCAAAAATTTTTTAATTGCTTCTAATTCCGAGAGATAAGCAAAATTATTCCTGTCATACCAGGCATCGTATTTTAAATAGTGCTCATCGAATATATCCATTGCTTAAATTTTTAAACTTCCAACTCCATGCCTGTAACTATATTGAGAAAGCCGTTTTGATATAATTTTTTAAAAATATTCTCGGCTTCAGGCCCGCTGCAATGAGTAGGGCCGGCTTTTTCAACTCCCATCTCTTTCAACTTTTTCGCAATATTCTCTACGGTCTTGCTATCTTCTCCGGCCAGATGGAACCCTCCAAATACAAAATAAGTCTTATCGCCAGGAAATTTATCTTTGACTGTCTCAGTTATTTTAACAATACCGGGATGAGCGCACCCGGTAACTACTGTAATCCCTCTCCCTGTTTTGACCGCCAAGGCCTGTTCGGGCATATAGGCGCCTTTATAGGCACCGGCAATCTCGCCTGTAACAAAAATATTTTCGGCAATCTCTGTGAAATTTTCCCTCTCCAGGAGCCGGGCACCCAGATTTTTGACATTTTTCTTGAATTCTGCGCTGAAATTAGAACAGCCATAGACAGTAAGATCTTTTTTCTTTTTTAATAACTCCCATAGCCCGCCGGTATGATCCCAGTGGTCATGTGAAATAACTACCGCAGATATCTTGTCGATATCTGTTTTTAAAACTTTTAGATTATTTATGAGCCAGGAACCGTTTTCTCCGGTATCAAACAATACTTCATCATTAATTAAAAATGAAACACCCCAGCCGGTATAGAGATTTTTATTTTCAGACACCTTGTCGAATATAATTTTTATGCGCATTTCGGATTGGCTAATAAAATTATAGCACCCAAATTACATTTCATATGCCGGGTGACAACCGGACATTTTGCCATAAAAAGAAAGAATATCGGCCGCCTGGAATCAGACAGCGCCTCAAAGTTGCCCTGCCCTTTGCTAATAATCATATCAGCGCTTCTGTATTTATTTAAAAAATATTTTGAGCATAGAGAGAGAACCGTTCCGGGAGCATCTGCCCCGGATGAAATAATCCGGGCATACTTCTGAATGCCGGCAATAAGCGCATCTTTTAAAAGAGCATCGTTTATAATCGGTTTTTCTTTTACGGCATAGACAATACCTGCATTTTTATTGAACTTTTTTATCTCTTCAATTAAAACCCTGTCGAATACAACCTCTCCTGAGTTGTCAGCCAGATAAAGAATATTCTTTGCTTTTTTTAAGGCGACTTTAAACCCCGGGTAATTGAATATTGATTTCCTTTCTTTTTTAATAGCGCTTCTTTCTTCATTCATAATTCTATCCAACTCTCTCTCTACATTTATAGAGTTTTTAACCCCATAATCAATTATATTGCCCGCTATCGCCAATTCGACCGCAGTCAACAGGCTGTCCTGAGACCGGGCTATCTTCTTTTTCATCTTGGGATAAAATTTTAAAGAGAGCTTATTGCTTTTTTCCTTTATTTTGGCATAGGGATCTTTTTGGGCGGTTATTTTTTTAACAATACTATGAATAACACGCGCTACTTCAGGAGGGCTTGCACTTAAAGGCAACTCCGGCATAGCCATTCCAACCGCATCTAATATTTTCTTTTGTCTTTTATTGTCCGCTCCGGAAAGCACAGCCGCTTCAAGCGCCTGTTTAAAAAAACATGGAATGCAGTCTAAATATGTCTTCACATTATTTTATGTTTAATCTGTAAAAATATCGAATAATCTGCGAGGAATACCCACCGCTAAGCTCTCTCTTCTCATGTCGGCGTATTTACGCGAATCATCGCATCCAAAAGAAAGACTTATTTTTCCATCTAAATATGACCTGACAGCTATACCGCCGCAAACAGCCATAATCGTACATAAAGAAATGTCTAAGCTTCCACCGACTTTATTATGGTATATTTTAATCAAGTTCATAACTTCATGTGGCGATAGATACGACATGACAAGGTCGGGCACGCCTGCCGTATTCAACCCGATATATTTAAAAGGCTTTTTTAAACACGGTGCATGAGAAATAATATCCTTTAACATGTTTTTCTGTACATCCCGCTTATCTATACAGCCTTGAAAAGAATCGTTTTTAAAAATTGAATCCCAGCCAAAGGCATGCCTAGCACCGGGGCATACGATACTTTTTTCATCAAGCAAAACAGGATGTAATACTGCCTGCCTGGTTGCTTCACAGAACCTGACATCTTTTAATCTTTTGGCATTATCCTGAGGCTTATCCTGATAAAACTTAACCTTAACCCAATGACTCCTAAATTTATCGGAAAATCTCTGGTCTATCCTGTCCATCCTTATCTCCTTTCTATTCCAGTTTATTATTGAAGCTTTTCTTCTAATACCTGCCAGGCTTGTTCTGTCTCTTCTTTAGCCCGGCCTGATTTATATTCAATAATGGTTTTGCCCAAAACCATCGCCTCTACTACATCTTTATCAAAAGAAACCTTACCGATTAAATCTACGCCGTTGTCTTTACAATACTGCTCGATTTTTTCTGTCATATCTAAATTAAGATCGTATTTATTGATTATCAATTTCGTTAAAACACCAAAATGCTTGGCCACACTTATAACCCTGTCGGCATCATGGAGCCCTGAAAGTGTCGGTTCGGTCACATCCACGGCACAGTCCATGCCCGAAAGAGACGCTATGACAGGACATCCTATTCCCGGGGCACCGTCAACGATAACCCAGTCTGCCCTATTTTTTTCGGCTAAATCTTTGGCTTGTTTTCTAACAAGGC
>JAQUNS010000111.1 GCA_028717465.1 Candidatus Omnitrophota bacterium | reverse complement strand
CAATCTTGCTGAATATCTTAATTAGCTCTGTTGTTTCTACAATTAACCTCTCTCTTTCTTCATCATTATCTTTTACTTCAATTAATCTCAACCAATATCTTCTTTCTTTAATTTCTTTTCTGCATATCTTTATCCGCATAATAAAATCCTTTCTACTCAATGATTCATTAGCTTCTATATAATTTGCACCCACAGATCCGGATGACCTTATAAGCTGTTTAATTATTTCTATGTTTACTATAGTTTTCTGCAGCATATTAACAAAACTTATTATTTGTTTTGCAAACTCAAAAGTTCTTTCTTCTAAATCATACCTTTTGAAATTTGGAGCTTGATTATTGTCATTTGTTTGGAATTTGGAATTTGTAATTTGAGATTTAATCATGCCAGTTCTTTTATCATTGCTTCTTCGTTGCAGTCCGGAAATTTTGGGCAGTTTATGCACTCAGCCCAGATCTTATGCGGAAGTTCTGATTTATCAACTACCTTAAAACCGAATTTTTTAAAATAATCAGGGATAAATGTCAGCACAAATACCTTTTTTATCCTGTATTCTTCTGCTTCACCTAAAGCCATTTTAACCAGAGACCCGCCTATATCTTTTCCTTTAAAATCGTCATCTACCACCAAAGATTTTATCTCAGCCAAATCCTCCCATACAAAATGAAGCGCCACACATCCTATTATGCAGTTTTTCTCTTCGGCCACCCAGAAATCCCTGATATTCTCAAAGATATAACCTAAAGCCCTCGGCAGGACTTCATACTCCTTAGAAGCCCTGTTAATAAGCTGATATATTTTAGGAGCATCTTTTACTCCTGGTTTTTGTATTTTCATATCTATATTATTTCTTTAACTGCAGGCATAATTATATAATAATTTCTAATTAAGATAAAGGTCTAAGAAAAATCTGCAGCTAATCTTTAAGCAAGATCCTGTTTAAAAGTAAACCTAGGCCCGATAGAAACATAAAAATGCTTACTAAAATAGAGGCTTTAATATCCGTTCCCCAAACCATTAACGAATCAGCCCTTAGCATAGATACCGCAAATCTTGCTGCGCCGTAATAAACAAGGTAAAAAGAGAACAGAAACCCTTTAAATATAGTTTTCTTTCTTAGCAGCCACAGAATAACAAATCCGATAATACACAGTAAAGACTCATAAATCTGGGTCGGATGCAAAGCTTTAAACCCGTATTGAAAATAGGCAGAGCTGCTTTCAGAGAATATGGCGCCCCAGCTTTTATCTGTCGGATAACCGTAACAACAGCCGTTTAAGAAACATCCCAATCTTCCTATCGCCTGCCCCAAAAGCAGTATAGGTGCCAAAAAATCGGCAAGTGCCAAAAAAGAGATATTTTTCTTTTTTGTAAAAAAATATAATGCCGCTAATCCGCCCAATATTGCACCGTGGACAGCCAAGCCTCCTTCCCATATAAAAAACAGCGTCCAAGGCTTGGTAAAATAATAATAGGGGTCATAGAAAGCCGCGTAATAAAGCCTGGCCCCGATTAAACCGCCCAGAAGCAGATGATTAGCAAAGGAATCAACTGTCTTTCTGCCTAAGTTCAATCTTTTTGAGTCATACTGGGCCAAAAAAAGGCATACGAAAAAAGCGCCGACCAAGATTATTCCATAGCTATGCACAGCCAGATTGCCGAACTTAAATAGTACCGGATGCATCTCTTTCTCCTATTGACCTGCAGTAATAATTAGCTATTTCGATATATTCTGAAACAGTAATATTTTCAGGCCTTGAGTTCAAGCCTATATTGAGATTATACAATGCCTCTGCCGGATCGGGTACAGAAATAATTTTTGAATTTTTAATAATTCTTTTTACGGTTTTTCTCCTGCTTTTAAAAAACTCTCTGACTAAGCTCAAAAACAGAGCGTCATTGTCTATACCGGGGAGTTTTTTAGCCAGCAAGACAATAAAATAAGAGTCAAATTTGGGGCTGGGGTAAAAAAAATTTTTAGGTATTTTAAACAGCTTTTTAACTTCAAAATATGCCTGTGTTATAACTGAAATAATCCCGTAATCCTTGCTGCCCGGAACTGCAAATATTTTATCTATATATTCTTTTTGAAAAGACAGAAAAACCTGCGCCAGGGATCTTCTATGCCTGATAAGTGAATCTATAATCAAGCTGGATATATAGTAAGGCGGGTTGGCCACAATCTTTAGCGAGCCGAATTTGCTAGCATAGCTGTTTAAATCAACATTTAAAAAATCTTCGTTTATCAAGATAAGGTTGGGTTTATCTTTAAGCCTATTTTTTAAAACTTTAAATAGAGACCTGTCTTTTTCTATGCCTATCAGCGCTGAAGCAGAATCAACCATCAATTCGGTTAGATTTCCTATGCCGGGGCCTATCTCTAAAATAACATCGGTTCTTTTAATGTCAGCGCTATCTACAATCTTGGCAAGACATGATTTTGAAAACAGAAAATTTTGGCCTAACTTTCTTTTGGGGATTAAACCGTATTCGTTTAATATTCTCCTATAGTGCATTAAATCTTAAAGCATAATCAACAGCTCTATTCAGCGAGACAGGGTTGGCAATGCCTTTCCCGGCAATATCGTAAGCAGGCCCGTGGTCGGGAGACAACCTCAAAAAAGGAAGCCCTACAGTACAATTAACGGTGCCATCAAAAACTGTTTTGAGAACAGGCAGAGACTGGTCGTGATACATACTGACAACAATCTGATATTTTTTTCTGTTGGTATTCCTGAAGAAACCATCGGCAGGATAGGGCCCAGATATGTCCAGGCCGTTTTTTTTCAAAATTGCAACAGCCGGAATTATATTTTTAGACTCTTCATCCCCTATTAATCCGCCGTCTGAAGCATGGGGGTTCAACCCCAAAACAGCTATTTTAGGGATAGCGGACATGCTTTCATTGTAAAAGCAGGCTATTTTTTCAATAGAATCCACCAAGTCTTTTGACTTTATGCTGTTTGCAACATTTTTTAAAGGTATGTGCCTGGTGTGAAGGTATAAAAAAAACTCAGGAGTTAAAAAAACCATCAGGACTTTTTTTACTTTAAATTCCTTCTGGAGATACTCGGTATGGCCCGTAAAACATGCTACGGAATTAGATATAAGCTCTTTTGATACGGGCAGAGTAATAAGCGCTTTGATATTTAATTGGCGTCTTTTTATTATCTGTACCGACTCTTTTAAATATTGAAAACTAAACCTGCCGGTATTTAAACTGGGGCGTCCGAATTCTGTCTTTCCTGCGTTAGAAACATCAATTATATTCAGGCAGGAATTTTTCAGTTGATCAGCATTTATGCTATCCAGAACATTAAGTTTGAGCGATAATCCGCTGACGGACAGGGCTTTAGAGACTACTCTTTTATCTGCAACTACAGTATGAAAAGCAGAGTTAAGGCATCTTCTTCCGGCTAAGGATTTGACCAGTATCTCAGGACCTATTCCAGCAGGGTCGCCCAAAGAATATAATAATATTCTTTTACATTTTGATGTCAATTTGGGCATTTTTTTTAAGATCGGCAATAAAATCACTCAGCCTTTTGTTGAATTTATCCTGGTAAAGATAGGCATAGATTTTATCTTTGGCACTGTCAAAGCCCTCTAGAGATTCGCCGGCTTTTTCCAGAACCTTAAATACATAATAACCATTACCGGTCTCTATCACAGGGCTTATCTGATCAACCTTCAAAGTAAAAACGCTATCTTCTATCTCTTTTATCGACTTGCCCTTATCCAGCCATTCCCCTTCGTTGTCTACTGACTCAGTATGATTTTGAACCAGGTCTTCAAAAGAGACATTTTTTTGCAATAAACCGTAAATCTGCTTTATTTTAGTGTCGGAATCCTGGCCTTTCTTGATATAAATTTTTCTGACTTTGATTCTCTCCGGCAGAATGAACTTGTCTTTGTTGTTATTATAATAATCTTTTAACTCCTGAGGGTGAACTTCGATATCTTTTCTGACAAAATAATCTATTGTTCTGCCTTTTAAAATGTCATTGCGTATTTTTTGCCAAAGGCTCTCATATGTTAAGCCGTCGCTGTCAAGGCTGCTTAAAAAATCCATCTCATTTGAAAAATTAGATTTAACTAAAAATATCCTCTTCTC
>JAQUNS010000110.1 GCA_028717465.1 Candidatus Omnitrophota bacterium | reverse complement strand
CTATTAGTTCTTTTATCTTGGCAATGCATTTTCTTTGAAAATAGTAGTCTCCCACAGCAAGTATATCGTCTATTATTAAAATATCCGGAGCTGTGTTTATAGCAATAGAAAAAGCCAGTCTTAAATACATTCCCTGGGAGTAGGATTTTAAAGGGGCGTATATAAAATCTCCTAACTCAGAAAATTCCACTATCTGGTCCAATCCAGCATCGTTTATATCGTATAACTTGAACGCCATTTTTAGGTTCTGATAACCTGTCAGGTCCGCTATGAATCCGGCTTCAAGCGCAAATATCCCCCGAACTTTACCATTTACTGTTATATGGCCATAATCCGGCTTAAGCATTCCGGCTATTATTTTTAGAAGCGTAGTCTTTCCGGCTCCGTTTGGGCCCAGGATAGCAACCGATTCTCCTCTCGTAACCGTAAAGTTTATTTTATCAAGGGCCCTGATGCGCCTCTCTATTGCCCTATCCGGATAGATAAATTTAACATGATAATCCTCGGAAAGGTTTTCTATCGATATCGCATAATCTGCTTGTTTCATTGTTATGCCTTCTTTAAAATAGAACCCTCTGTTTTCCTGTATACAAGCCAACTTAATGCCGCAGTAGTTATTGCTGCAGCCAATGAAAATAGTGCCATTTTTTGAAAATACAGCGCATAACCTTTAAGCAGCAACGCTCTGTACATCTCTATAAAATAGGTAACCGGATTTAAGAAAACTATAAACCTTAAATTATCCGGTACCATTTCAGGAGCATAAAATACAGGCGTTAGCCAGAACAGAATCATAAGAAAGACGCTTAAAACATGTTCAAAGTCTCTTATGTAAAGGTTTAATATTCCTGAAATTATAGATAATCCGCATAGAAATACAGTAGTGATAATAACAGGTATCAATAAAGCCAGAAAGTTGAATAGCAATATTTTGTTAAAGAACGCAAATATCGGCAATAAAACAGCTAAAGCTATCAAATGCTGAATTAAGTTAGACATAGCTGTTGAGAGAGGATAGCTAACAACAGGGAAATCAAATTGGTTCATTAAGGACTTGTCCTTTATAAAGGATTGGGTGGATTCCATAAAGACCGATGAAAAGTATAGCCAGGGCAGTAATCCGGACAATACAAAAACATGGAAGTTATCTTTTTCGGAGTTAAGCACTTTAACGAAAACAAACCCTATTGCTGATGTTAAAATCAAAGGGATCAATCCTGCCCAGACTATGCCTAAGAAAGTAGATGCGTATTTAAGCCTTAAGTTACGCAGGGTTAAATTTTTAAGGTTAATTATTGTTTTTTTAAAATTTTTCTTTGCCATACTATTTTTGATATTTCCAGTGCGGCTTTTTTGGTGTAAGCATAATTAACAATCAGTAAATATACTAATCTGGGCAGGTCATACAGGAAAAGAGACAGCACCAAATAAGGTATCTTAGGCAGTTTAAAATCTTTTAGGATCAGGAGGTATCTGTTTTTAAAAGAAAGGTATTTTATGTAATCGCTCTTGATATTGCTTCCGTGCCTATAATGATAACATACAGCCTCTGCTACATATTGAAACTTCCAGCCTTTATTTTGAGCTCTTAGGGCCAGATCAAAATCTTCTACCAGATAGTGCATCTCAGAATCAAAAAATTCTCCCCGGCCGTTTACGCTCTCCAGCATTTTTTTAGAATAAAGCGCCGAGCAGGCGCAAGGCCCTATGGCATCATTGTTTTTTTTAAGCATATAATTCTGATTTTTGCCGGAGCCTAAATCATAAAACCTGTAAAACCTTCCCAGTTTTAATCCCAAAGTATCTATAGTTTTGCTATCTTTCATGCTAAAGACAGTACCGCCCCACATGCCTGTATCAGGCCTTGAATTTTCGGCACGGGATACCATCTGAAAAACAAAATTTTCATCCAGTATCACGTCAGAGTCCACTGTAAGCACATACTTAGATGAGATTTGTCTGATAACGCTATTTCTAGCTGAGCACACTCCGATGTTTTGGTTGTTTTTTATTATTTCAATATTTTTAAAATTATCCAAAATGGCTAAAGTATTATCCTGAGAGTCATTGTCTACCACGAAAATCTTAAGGTTAGGGTAATTCTGCTTTAGTAATGATTTTAAGCATTCGGATATAAAATTTTCCGAATTAAAAGTCAGTACTACAGCAGAGACCTCGGGAAGAGTTTTCATTTTACATACCTGTTAAGGTGGATTATGCTAGACAGCTTTCTTTTGGGCACAAAAAACTGGCCTGTCTTGTCTACCCAATATTTAATATCTATATCTGAATTTATTAGCCTGGGGTATTCTATGCCATAGCCAATAGCAATCAGAGAGTCAAGTAGTATGTTTTGGGGCAGCTTTAATATTTTTGTTATCTCTATTTTATCTATAGCCCCAAGCCAGCAGGAAGATATTCCGAAGCTCTGTGCAGATAGCATTATATTTTGGCAGGCAGCCCCGACGTCTCTTAAGTCAGGTATCCTGCTTTTATCTTTATTTATTAAAACGGCTATAAAACAAGGTGGTTTTTCTTCTTTCCCCGGTTTATAACCGGGCAGATAAGCTGCCCAGTTGGTGTATTTGAAAACTTCATCCAGAATTTGGTCTTCGTTAATTAAAACGTATTCTATAAACTGAAGGTTGGCTGCTGAAGGAGCTAACCTCCCGGAATCAATTATTTTTTTTAAAGTTGTTATGCCTATTTTTTTCTGCGAAAACTTTCTTACCGAACGCCTTTTAACAATTAACTCGTATAGATCCATCAGAATTGATCTCTGTGAACAATTTCTTTCAGAGGCCTTCTATTTTTACTTGCAACCGGATATTGAGCATAGCCCATAGATACCAGGCTTACCAGCTTAAATCCGTCAGGAACTTTAAGTATCCTCATAACATCTTGGGCATATTCTTTCTTGTCTCCAGCTACCCAGCAAGTGCCAAGCTTGTAATCCGAAGCAGAGATAAGGATATTTTCAGTAGCAGCGCACCCGTCTTCCAAGTAATATTTGGTATCGCGGCAAACAACGACGATGCAGGCAGAAGCTTCACTTAAAAACGGCGCATTTTTCTCTGTAATCTTCGCAATCTGTTTGAGAATCTCTTTATCTTTTAACAAAATAAATTCCCAAGGTTCCTCTCCTCTTGCCGTAGGAGCCATTCTTGCACAGTCGATAATATCCAAAATAATTTTATCCGGTATATCCTTACTGTTATAACTTCGCACGGACCTTCTTTTTTTGATTGCTTCTTTGGTGTCCATTTCAATCCAGTTTTAGTACCGCTAAAAATGCTTCCTGCGGAATATCGACATTGCTAAATTTTTTCATGCGTTTCTTGCCTTCTTTCTGCCTATTCCAAAGCTTTCTTTTCCTTGTAATATCGCCTCCGTAGCATTTTCCGGTCACGTGTTTTTTAAGCGGAGGCACCGACTCCCGGGATATGATCTTGCTGCCTATTGCAGCCTGGATTATGACTTCAAATAACTGTCTGGGTATAACTGATTTTAATTTTTGAGCCAGCTGCCTGGCCTTGTATTGAGCCTTATCTTTTTCTATTAATATGGACAGAGCTTCGCAAATCTCTCCGTTAATCAAAATATCTACTTTTACCAGGCCTACTCCCCTATATTCCAGAAATTCATAGTCTAAAGAGCCGTATCCTCTGGTTACAGATTTTATCTTGTCATGAAAATCTATCAATATCTCCGATAAAGGAAGTTCATAGGTAATACCAACCCGGTCTCTGCCGTAATAATCAGTTGCTTTGTATATGCCTCTCCTGGACTGGGCTAACTCCATAACAGGGCCTATAGATTCAGTGGGTATTAGAATATAAGCCTTAACATAAGGTTCTAATGTTTCGTTATCTCTGGACTGAGAAAATTTTGAAGGAGTATCTATTTCTATTTCCAGGCCGCCTCTATTTTTAACAATATATTTTACGTTTGGAGTTGTTATTACCATATTGATGTTAAATTCCCGCTCCAGCCGTTCCTGGATTATCTCCATATGCAATAACCCTAAAAATCCGCACCGAAAGCCATGTCCTAGGCTCCCTAAATTATCCGGTTCGTAAGTAAAGGAAGGGTCGGATAATTTCAATTTCTCGATAGACTGTCTTAAAGAGGGG
>JAQUNS010000109.1 GCA_028717465.1 Candidatus Omnitrophota bacterium | reverse complement strand
AGTAAGCAGGTCCTTTTTCTTGAGGGGAGTCTCCCCGGGATCAATAACAACATACTCTTCATAATATATGACCCGCTCCAGTTCTCTTATTGTCATATCAAGCAATGTTCCTATCCTGGAGGGCAAGACTTTCCAGAACCAGACATGGACAACTGGTGTCGCCAATTCTATGTGCCCCATTCTTTCCCGTCTTACCCTGGAATGAGTAACCTCAACGCCGCACCTGTCGCATATAACTCCTTTATATTTGACTCTTTTGTATTTTCCGCAGTAGCATTCAAAGTCACGGCTGGGACCGAAAATTCTCTCGCAGAAAAGCCCGCTCTTTTCAGGCTTGAAAGTCCTGTAGTTAATAGTCTCGGGCTTTTTAACCTCGCCGTGAGACCAGCTTTTTATAGCCTCAGGAGATGCCATCTTTATACTTATATAATCAAACTGGTCAGGCTGTTTATGCATGTTTGGCCCTCCCTTTCTTTTTAGCCTTAGGTTCCGCTACTTTAGTCTCGCTATGAGCATGAGCATCTTTTTCTTTAACTATCTGCACGTCAAGAGCCAAGCCTTGCAACTCTCTTAAAAGAACATTCAGTGACTCCGGAGTACCGTGTTGGAATGAACTCTCGCCTTTAACTATAGACTCGTAAATTTTGGTTCTGCCCTGAACATCATCGCTTTTAACGGTCAGCATCTCCTGTAAGGTATAGGCAGCGCCATATGCCTCCAGGGCCCAAACTTCCATCTCTCCGAATCTCTGGCCTCCAAATTGAGCCTTGCCTCCTAAAGGTTGCTGAGTAACAAGCGAATAAGGACCGATAGAGCGGGCATGTATCTTGTCGTCCACCATATGGGACAGCTTCATTATATATATGTATCCTACTGTTACTTTCTGGTCTAATGGTTCTCCGGTTATGCCATCGTAGAGAGTAACTTTACCGTCTTGAGGCAAACCGGCTTTTTTAAGCAAATCTTTTATCTCTTTTTCTGTAGCTCCGGCAAAAACAGGAGAAGCAACTTTAATATTTAAAGTTCTGGCCGCCCAGCCAAGATGAGTCTCTAAGATCTGGCCGATATTCATACGGGAAGGAACTCCTAACGGATTTAAAACTATGTCGATCGGGGTGCCGTCCGGAAGATAAGGCATGTCCTCCTCCAAAACTATTCTTGAAACTACGCCTTTATTGCCGTGCCGGCCCGCCACTTTATCTCCTGCGATAACCTTTCTTTTGCTGGCAACATGTATAACAATCTTTTTCAGCACTCCCGGCAGCAGCTCGTCGCCTTTTTTGATGCCGCTTATCTCCATATCCATCTCATAAAGAACTTCTTCTATTTGATCGTCATAGAGCTTGAGAACTTTTGTTATTTCATCCTCTTTCTGTTCATCACCAATCAGTTTAACTATCTCCAGATCACAGCTCTCCAGTTTCTTCAAGTGGCTCTCTTTAATAGTTACGCCTTCATTGATTACGACTTTGCCGGTATCTATGTCCTGCAAAGGTTCAGCAAGTTTTTTCCCGACAAGCAAGCTTGAAAGACGGGCAAACTTCTCCTTCTTAAGCTGGATTATTTTTGCTTCATATTCTTTTTTTAAAGCCTTAATGGCCTTAAGTTCTTTGCTTTTTTCATCTTTGGTTAAGGTCGCACCTTCTTTGCGGGTAAATACTTGGACATCTATTACCACGCCAAATACGCCGGGCGGAACTTTCAATGAAGTGTCCCTGACATCGCCGGCTTTCTCTCCGAATATAGCCCGCAGCAATTTTTCCTCGGGCGTTAATTCAGATTCAGTCTTAGGGGATATTTTGCCAACCAATATATCGGACGGCTTAACCTCTGCTCCTATTCTGACAATACCGTTCTCATCTAGATTTCTTAACGACTCTTCGCTGACGTTGGGAATGTCGCGGGTAATCTCTTCAGGGCCCAACTTTGTTTCTCTAGCTTCAACTTCAAACTCTTCTACATGTATAGAGGTAAAAGTATCATCTTTAACCAATCTTTCGCTTAAAATAACGGCGTCTTCGAAGTTGTATCCGCGCCAGGGCATAAAAGCAACAAGCACATCTCTGCCTAAAGCCATCTCCCCGTTATCGGTAGCTGCACCGTCTGCAAGAATATCTCCTTTTTCTACTTTATCGCCGGGCCTGACCAAGGGCCTTTGGTTTATGCAGGTATCGGAATTAGTGCGTCCGAATTTAGTCAGCCGGTATTCCTGGCTGCCGACTATTATCTTGGAGGCATCGACATAACGCACCAAGCCGTCCTTTTCGGCTATAATAAGGGCGCCGGAATCCCCGGCAACCTTTCCTTCCAAGCCAGTGCCTACATAGGGAGACTCTGTAGTCATAAGGGGCACAGCCTGCCTCATCATATTTGCTCCCATAAGAGCTCTGTTAGCGTCGTCATGTTCAAGAAACGGAATCAATCCGGTAGAAGTTCCTACAATCTGCTGAGGCGCAACATCCATAAATTCGACCTTATCCGGACTGACTTTAATAAAACTGTCTTTATAGCGGCAGAAAACCTCTTTATCCATAAAAACGCTGCTTTCATCAAGCCTGGCATTAGCCTGAGCAATAATATATACATCTTCTTCATCAGCCGTTAAATATTTTATCTCGTTAGTTACTTTATTGTCTTTTACCTTTCTATACGGCGTTTCTATAAACCCAAACTCGTTTATTCTGGCGTAAAGAGCAAGAGATGTTATAAGTCCGATATTCGGGCCTTCCGGAGTTTCAATAGGACAGACCCGCCCGTAGTGAGAGTAATGAACGTCCCTAACTTCAAACCCGGCACGTTCCCTGTCAAGCCCTCCCGGACCCAGCGCACTTAAGCGCCTCCTGTGGGTAAGCTCAGCCTGGGGATTGGTCTGATCCATAAACTGCGAGAGGCTGCCCCGGCCGAAGAAATCTTTTGTCAGAGCAGATATCAATTTAGAATTTACAAGATGGTGGGGCATGACAGACTCTATATCATAAACAGCCATTCTTTCCCTGGAGACCCGCTCTATTCTAAGCAGGCCGATTCTAAACTGCTCCTGCAACAGCTCTCCTACTGTCCTTAGCCTCCTGCTGCCAAGATGGTCGATATCATCTGGTTCGCCTTCTCCTCTGCGCAGCTTGATCATATACTCCATCACCTTAACAACGGTATCTTTATCTAAGGTCCTTTTGTCCAGGTCGAATTTCATGCCGAGCTTTCTATTTATAATAAACCGCCCTACTCTTTGGAGATCATACCGCTTAGGGTTCAGAAATAATCTTTCAAAGTAACCTTCAGCATTTTCTATAGTAGCAGGATTACCGGGCTGCATTTTACGGAATATTTCTATCAAAGCCTCTTCTTTAGACGAGACTGAGTCTTTTTTTAAAGTGTTAATAATTTCAACGATATCCTGTTTTATAATTTTTACTTTACCTAAGCTAAGTTTTTCAAGTTTTGGCAGGTTGGATTTAGTCACAAGGTGGTACTTCTCGAATATAACCTGATCGCCTTCAGATATAGCCTCAGCCAGTATTTTTCCTTCTAGTTCTTTAACCTGAGAACGCCTCTCTATCTGTATTATCTCTGTACCGCCAAATATTTTAAGAATATCTTCGTCGCTGGAATATCCGAAAGCACGCAACAGCACAGTTGCCGGAAACTTCCGCCTTCTGTCTATGTAAACGTTAAGGACTCTGGACTGATCAAATTCAAACTCCAGCCAGCTTCCATAGTAAGGTACTATTCTGGCCCGATAAGATATTTTTCCGTAAATCTCGGCACTCTGCTCAAAGCTTACGCCCGGAGATCTATGCATCTGAGTTACAACAACTCTCTCGTCGCCGTTAATAATAAATGTTCCCTTTGGGGTCATATAGGGCAGATCGCACAGATAGACTTCCTGTTCTCTGGCTTCTTTAGCTACTCTGAGGCGCAGTTTTGCCCTTAATGGCACAGAGTAAGTTAAATCTTTTCTTTTGCATTCCTCCATGCTGTATTTTGGCCTGCCAACTGCATAATGTAAATATTCCAAGGTTGAGTTACCATCAGCGCTCTGGATAGGAAATGTCTCCTGCAAGACAGCCTCTAATCCCTGATGCTGCCTCTTTGTTTTAGCAACATCTTCCTGCAAAAAACTGCGGAAAGATTCCACCTGAGGATCCAGAAGATTCGGAATCTTAACAGGATATTTCAATTTTGCATAACTGAGCCTTTTAATCA
>JAQUNS010000108.1 GCA_028717465.1 Candidatus Omnitrophota bacterium | reverse complement strand
AGGACAACTTATTCAAGATAATCCTCAAGCAGCGGCCTGGATTGGCAACGGCGTACATTCGGATAATTACAGACCGGTTACTAATTCTCCTGGCTATAGAGAATTCATAGCAAATTTAGTAGTCCGCGTAGCTGCCATAGAAGATAAAAGTCCGCAAGAATCTAGTGCGTTAGACAAATTAACTCAAAATATTATCGGTGATACGCCAAACAGAATACACGAAGCGTTGTTTATCATGGCAACAAATAAAAATGCCAGCCTAGAGGCCATAAGTGGTGCTACTGGCATAGATAGAGACTTATTATCAGAACTACAATCTATGAACATTAATCCTGCTGACATTAAATCAATTGATCCCGTCGGATGTAAGATATCTTCCAGCAACAATGGAAAATGGATTATAGCATTTGTCAATGCGAACGGTAAAACTATTCATATTACTTCAGAGAAATTTATGGAGTCAACTGCAAAGGAAATTGCACATGAAACAGACATTCCCATAGCTACAATAGAACATATTAAAGAGAATCTATTGGAAGATGGAAAGAATATTGGGTTCACCACAATAGTCCTAACAGATGGTACAAGATTAACTGTAAGTAACGAATTAGCAGACACTATAGTTTATATAAACTCCACTAATCCGGTTGAAATAGCAAAAGAGGTTTTAAAAAGAGTCTTGGTCAGCAGGCCCAACACATCAGACGCTGTCGTCAACAAGATGTTCCTGCTGATGGTGATATTCGGGCTTATCTGCGTCGGGTTCGGAGTAACGCTGGCAGTATATATAACCAAAGCCCAGCTTAAAAGGTCTGATTATTTTTCACCGGTACTGGGCGGGGGAAAATCCTTCCAGCACAACTACGCCGCCAATATTAAGCTGAAGTAGTCCTGTATCTATTTTACCATTTCGCATTATATTTTTTTGGCCTTTAAAAATTTTATTTTCACTGTTCATTGTTTACTATTTACTGTTTACTGTTCGCATTTTATTGTTCCCTATCTCTATATTTATTCTGTTTTATTTTTTGCAAAATAAGCCTATAATACATAAAATAATTAAACAGGAGGTTAAAATGAAGAGAGCCATTTTGATTTATGTTTTTTTTGCGTTTGTTTTGATGTCTTCTTCGGCTTATGCCGGCTGGAGCGCAAAAAGCTCAAAAGAGCTGCTAGCGGAAACAGAGTCCACGATTACAATGTTTAGAGAGTCTGACCCGGCTATGGAAAGGTTTTTCGAAAAAGCCTACGGTTATGCGGTATTTCCCACAGTCGGTAAAGGCGGCATAGGCATAGGCGCAGCTTACGGCAAAGGCTTGGTCTATGAGCAAGGTAAAATAGTAGGCTCGACCAGCTTAAAGCAGGTAAGCATAGGTTTTCAGCTGGGCGGACAGGCCTACAGCGAGATAATATTCTTTAAAGATAAAAGAGACCTTGAGCACTTTAAAAGCGGAAATTTCCAGCTTGGCGCAACAGCATCTGCGATAGCAGTGACAAAAGGCGTCTCTGCCGATGCCGATTACAGCGACGGAGTTGCGGTATTTACCCTGCCTAAAGGCGGCTTGATGTACGAAGCAACCGTAGCCGGGCAAAAATTCACCTATACGGATAATTAGATACGATTTGTTTGGGTGCAAGCCGGCTTTTTTTGTTTCGCCTAACTACCCTAATAATAAGCGCAGCTAATCTGTTTCATTTCAACATCGCTGTTTAACTCCGGGCTTCGAACATTCAAACATTGACCTTGGATTCAATAGATCTCGATTTACCCAGCCTAATCTTGCTAACAAGCAAAGGCATTACAAATAAGGCCGTCAGCGAGGCTAATATTGAACCAACCAGTATCGCCAGCCCGAACCTTTGGGTGGGAGGGAAGCTGGAAAATGAAAAAATGCCAAAGCCGACAGAGACAACGAACATAGCCGTTAAAACCGGCTGCCAGAGATGCTCTTTGACCCTTACCCAGTCTTTAAAGCGCTGATAGGATTTGATCATGTGTATCATGGCGTCAATACCTATGGCTATGGCAATATTGGATGCCGGAGCAGATATAATATCCAGCGGTATCCTGTAAAGCCCTATCAGCCCGAGTATAGAAACAGGCAGCAGCGCAACGCTTATCGTCAAAGCCAATGTTATGCCTAAAGAGTGCGATATGATAAGGCCTATCAAGGCAAATAAAAGTATTAATTTACCCAGGCCGTTTACAAGGCTTAATGCAACTAATTTTGCCAGATGGCCCTGCAGGCTGTATATACCGCCTACTATCTCAGGAATAAACCCTTGAGCCAAAACAAGCTCTTTAATCTCATCTATTATCTCGAGCCTGGAGCGGACACGGTAAGACTCTGTCATCCTGAGCATAAACAAACCGTATTTTCCGTCTGAGGATATAAAGCTCTTTGCTATCTCATCGTATTCGGGCCGCTTAAGGATGTCTATCAAGGCATCCATAGATACTACCGATACTAAAAATCCTAAAGGCGATTTTCTGGCCTGAGCCAGCAGAACAGGCAGGGAGACTACCGAACCGACCGACTGGTGCCGCTCTAAGACCTCCTGGAGCATCCAAAGGTTTTTGAATGTTTTTTGCGATACTATTTTATCTCCTGAGCCTGAGCGCACCACAATCATAAGAGGGGAGCTTCCGCCGTTACGGTCTATATAGCTTAAGCCTTTGCTGATCTGGCTGTTCTTGGAAAAATACGAAATCAGGCTGGGATCAGAGTCTATGGTCATTAAACCGGGCGCAGCCATAATACAGATAATGGCTATAGCAAAAACGACGTAACCCCTGTTTCTATTTAAAAATTCATAGGCCTTGCGCTGAATAACCTCAACAGCTATTTTATTCTCGGAAATTCTTTTCTGCTTTACAGAGCTGGCCGATCTTAAAAAAGCAGGGTATACGGTATAAGCTGCGATAATAGCCATCAATGTGCCTATTGCCCCTGATGCGCCAAGATCCCGCAACGGCTTTGCCTGGACAAACAGCAAGCTGATAAAACCAAGCAGTGTCGTAAACATGCTCCAGAAAGAAGGCGGAAATGTCAAAATCAAGGCTTCAACCACAGGCGTGAAAGAGGGCAGGGAGCTTGGGTCTTTCTGCTTTCTAAAAAACAATCTTAAAGGAAAGTTCCAAAGCCTTGGCCGCGGAATAAGAGGTGTCAAAGCACAACAGGCGCTTTTCCAGCTGTAAGTCATAAATATTATGTGCGAAAGAGTAAGTATGCATATTATGGTGCCTAAATTTGCGGTGAGTATTCCTACCGGGATACCCAGATAATCGGTCGCTATAAAAGTCCAGATACAGGCGTTCAAACACGTGATAAGGGTTCCGAAACAAGCCCCCTTAGACCTAAAAAGCAGGGATATAATCAGCCCGAATATTAGTATCGCGGCAGTAGAAAAAACTTTGATGTCCCGGATAAGGCTTCTCCTGATGAGCTCTACTATGTAAGGCATCCCTGATACCCTGAGATCAAAATCGTCGTTTTCAAACTGATAGACCATATCTTCTATAAAAGGCACCATCAGATTAGATGTCTGCTCATCTAGCAATACAATGATATTAGTAGATTTCATATCATCTGATATAGTCAGCCGCCGCCACATCGGGCTTTTAACGGCATCGTCTAAATCATTTGGGCCGTGGCTTATGCTTCTGACTCCGGATACACCGTCTGTCTCAAGAAGAGCCTCGCTTAAATCGTGTATTCTGTCCTGATAAAGAGAAGAGTAGATATCCCCGCTAGCGCTTATTACAATCATACCGTCATTGCGCATAAAAAGCTTGGATATCTCTTTTTCGTACTGAAACTGGGGATCTTCGCTGGAGAAGAAAAAATCATCCGTAACTTCCGGCTTTAAGTTGACATAATTAACAACCACAAAAAGACCGGCCAGCGTTATAGCTATAGATATTAAAACTCCCGCACCTATTGCGCCCGGAATCTTCGGCCTTGAAATCATAGCGAAAATTATACACTTTAAAAATAATCTTTACAACACTTTTGGCATTATAACAGTTGCGCAAAAATTATAAATTATATAAAATACATTTAAGATGAGTACCAGAAAATACCATCTTATATTCGCAAAAACAGCTCTTATTTTGGCCGTAATTAACACTTTTTTGGTATTTATACTGAATAGCCCTTCCTACCTTAAATTGAGCTTAAGCATGCCCAAAAATCCCCTTATTCT
>JAQUNS010000107.1 GCA_028717465.1 Candidatus Omnitrophota bacterium | reverse complement strand
TAAAAAAAGAACGCCCGGATTGCCTGAAAGTTTTTTAAATAAATTATCCAGAATATTCTCTCCCAATATGCTCGGGCGGGTTTTAAAAACATTGGAATCTAAGAATCCCACCACTTTCAGAATAAACAGCCTAAAAATATCCAGATCCCAAGCGCTTCAAGAGTTTAAAAGGCTTAATATTGTAACCAGAAACGTAGAGTGGTTTCAGGATGCCTTTGTATTAATAAGGCCGGATTTAAATGAGCTCTCTAAAACAGAACTTTATATTAAAGGCCGGATATATGTGCAGAATCTTTCCAGCATGGTGCCTCCTTTAGCGCTTTCTTTGAAAGAGTCTGATTCTGTTTTGGATTTAACGGCTGCTCCCGGCTCCAAGACTACTCAGATGGCTGCTTTGATGCATAATGCAGGGGAGATCATAGCCTTTGAAAAAGACTCTGTAAGGTATCAGAAACTTCTTGCCAACTTGAGATATCAAGGCGTGTTGAATACCGAAGCCCATAATATAGATTCTCTGGGAGCCTGGAGAGACTATTTCGAAAGATTCGACAAAGTGCTGCTGGATGCACCTTGTACGGCAGAGGGCAGGTTTCATACAGCGCGCCCCAAAACCTACAGATACTGGAATCAGGTAAAAGTTAAAAATATGGCTAAAAAGCAGAAAGGCCTTATCAGAGCAGCTTTTAGCTGCCTTAAACCCGGAGGGCTACTGGTTTATTCTACCTGCACATTCTCTCCCGAAGAGAATGAGTCTGTAGTCAACTATCTGCTGAAGAAATTTCCAGATTGCTGCTTCGTTGAGCCGATCAAAATCAATCTCAAATCGACAATGCCTGGATTGACTTCCTGGAGCGGCGTCAGCTTTAACCCCAGCCTTAAAAACTGCATCAGAATAATACCGGACGGTATTATGGAAGGGTTTTTTGTTGCTTTGATACGTAAAACTGATTCTTAGGCCGGATGCGTTTTTAAATTAGCGGGTAAATAAATTTTGCAAAACTCTGTCAACGCTGGCCGGAATTAGAGTATATTTTGGATTTTCTGTAGATCCGGTTATCCTTACTTTATAGAATAGCTCCTGGACTCCGCGAGTCAGGATATCGCCTATCTTTCCAAAGGGCGAGGAGCTTGCATCCTGCTGTTCGGAGCTTTGCTGAGGGAATTCCGTTGTAACTGTTATATCTATGTTTCCTTTTAGATGGAGCGCTCCTGCGATCATTAGATTGACACTTTCCGATATTAAAATAGATTCCGGGCTGCTTAAAGTATTATTTTTTAAATTAAAAGTGCCTCTGCCTTGGCTAAACGATATCTCTTTTAAGTCGGACCTGTTTATCAGGCTTGCAATATTAGAGAGGAAAGTAAATCTTCCTAGATTACCTTCTTTAAACTCCCATTTGCATACACCTAATATAGAATCTGTATTTTTCAAGGCGCCTTTAATAGAAGCATTGGCATATATCAGCGCGTTGCCAATATCCTTTGCCATGAAAGGTTTTAGTAACTTCTGTAATTCATAGTTAGTTATAGCGATGTCCGTTTTAAAGTTGTTATTTTTGTCCAGCAGCATGTTGCCAGTTGCCTGGATAGAGCCTGTAGCATCTTCTAGATAGAGTTTGTTAATTATGATAGTGTCATTTTCTAATCTTAAATCCAGGTTTCCGCTTTCTGCTATAACGTGCTTTGCAAAAGACAGGTTTCTAAGGTTTATAAATATGCTGGCGCCGGTTTTATTGTTTGTGAAATCTTTCTGAAATTCTAACTTCTCTGCTTCTATTCCGGAATCTAAGTCTTTTAATTTGGAATTTTCATCCAGATTTAAATATCCGATTACAGATTTTAAATCGCTTTTTCCTGTGCCGGATACTTTTAGGATTTTGGACTTTAAATCAAAGTCCCCTTTAAAGTTAACTCTGGAACTGCCTTTAGACAGGCTTGATTTAAAATTTATGGTCTGGAATATTTTTTTGACCTCTCCCGATGCATTTAAAATAGAACTGCTCAAGCTATAAGTTAAAGTGGGGTAATTTTTAAGCTCAGATATCTCAGCAGTGCCTTCCCAGTCAGTGCCGTTGCTTAGGAATTTTATCTCCGGGATCTTGATTTTATTAAGGTCGGTCTCCGCTGCGATAGAGCCTTCTTTAATTATGATTTTATTCTGGCTGGAATCAAAGACGCTCAGGTTTTTAATATTTGCTGCCAAAGAAGTTTTTGAATTTTCAAATACATAATCTACGCTTACTTTTGGCAGGGCCAATATAATGTTTTGATAGCCTGATTCTAAATTTTCGGCTTCTAAGTTTGCTTTCAATAATAGAGGTTTTTCTGGTTCAAATTTTAAAAACATCTCGGCTTGGCATAGTCCGTTTATATTTATTAATTCGGCTGGGATGGTTAAATCCTGTACTTTGTATAAAATGCGTATCAAGTTATCGATCGGGCCCTTAGGTATATCCAGAGTTAGTAAAAAAGATTTGTTTGCGGGGTTATAGACTGCGTCGGTTATATGAACACCGATCTCATAATCATCTATTTGAACGGTTCCATATCCTGCAACTTCCAGTTTTTTGCTAAACAGTGCTGAGAAATCAGGCTTTATTTTAAAATTACGGATAAAAATATCTTTGCCATGATAATCTATTGTTATTTCAGGTATTATTACCGAGGCTAAAGATATTTTAGGCTCTGTTAACCTGAAAGCATAGGGGGTGTTTTCATTGAGAGCACTCTCAAGTTTGGCGGTGAGCTGTGGCAGTATATATTTCTGAACAGAAAATACAAGCCCTATTACGCCCGCAACAGCAATGAAAAGCAGTATTAAAAGCACTTTTTTCATAGCAGTAATCTATCCCAATTTTTACAAATAAGCAAGCAGGTATTTTAAAGTTACACTGGCAGTTTCTTCTATTACTATATTTATGAATCTGATAAAATTATAAAAATGACATGTTTTTAAATAAAAAATATTTTATATTTTCAATATTTATTATTGCTGTACTGCTGCGTATATACGGCTTAGGAAGATCAAGCTTCTGGTTTGATGAAGCCATTGCCATAGATTGGTCGAACAATCTGGATGCCATGTTCAAAAAATATAACTATCCTCCCCCGTTATATTTTATGCTGCTTGCTTTTTGGAGAGTATTCGGAGACAGCGAATTTATACTTAGATTATTATCGGTAATATTTGGTATTGGCTCAGTTGTAGGTATCTATTTTTTAGGAAAAGTTTTTTTTGATGCAAAAACTGCAATAATAAGCTCGTTTATTCTCGCTCTGGCGCCTTTTCATATCTATTATTCACAGGAATTAACAATGTATTCTTTATTTTCATTTTCGATACTACTTGCGGTACTCTGTTTTAAAAAAGCGCTAAAATACGAAAGATGGAGCTTTTGGATAGGGTTTTCCATCTTTAGTGTTTTAAGTATATTAACTCACTATATTGCAATTTTAATTTTATTTGCCGAGATAGTTTTCTTTTTATTATTTTGGAGAGAATATAAAAATTTATTTAACAAATGGATCAAGAGCCACTTATTAATATTGTTACTTATTTCACCTTGGTTACCACTTATTATAGGACATACAGTCTTTGGCATTAATTCTTCTTTGGGTTTCTGGATATTTTGGCTGCCGCCTTTATCATGGCAGACAATAATCATAACCCTTAAAAACTTTAGTATAGGTTATAATGCAACGCCGTCAGTTTTTTGGGTTGCATCAACGGTATATTTTATTTTGTTCATTTTGGGAATATATTCTACTAAAAAAAAGAGCGATTTATTTTTACTGTTGTTTCTTATCTTTATTCCAATGTTTCTTGCTTTGGTGTTTTATAAATTTAAAGTAGGAGTTTATGTTGACAGATATTTTTTACCGGGCGCTTTATTCTATTATCTTATTATTGCTAAAGGCCTGTCTAATTTTAAAAAAAATATTATTTTATCTATCGTGACTTTATCAATAGCTATATCAAATAGTTTTACTCTTAAAAATTATTATTTGGATTATCTACCCAACCTTATTTACCATCATATCGGGGTACAGAAAAAACTGGATTTTAGATCCGCAGCTTATTATATAGCCGAAAATTTTCAAGAAGGCGACATTATAATTCATACAAATGAAAATTCAATTTTTCCTTTAGAGTATTACTTAACTTCACGACGTTTTTATAATTTAAAAAATTTTAGTTTTTTTTCTAAAGAGGGGCA
>JAQUNS010000106.1 GCA_028717465.1 Candidatus Omnitrophota bacterium | reverse complement strand
AGAAAGAAGTGAAAAGTGAAAAGTAAAGAGTGAACGGTTAACAGTAAACAGTGAACAGTAATGTATTATTTGAAAAGATAGGCAACAGTATTATGAAGTGGCTCTGTGAACTAAAGGATGTTTGAGTGAGGGCGTTTTTTCTTGCGAACGGGCATGGTTGTCCCGACTCTAACGTCGGGACAGAGGGAGCAAGAAAGTCGAGTGAAATTTCCTGGCTGGGGAAATTTCACGTCCCTCCCGAAAACATCCTTTTGCAGGATACCATGGCGTTACTTATCTTTAATAATATTACAAAACAGTGAAAAGTGAAGAGTGAACAGTGAACAGTGGTGATATCGGGATAGCTATAGAAAATGATGGCGAACAATAAACGATAGAGAGAATGCAAAATAACGGTTTTATTAAAAAACTAAGGAAACTTGCGATAGAAGAAGGGGCTTCTGTTTCTGGTACAGCTTATATAAAAGATATAAATCCGGAATTCAATCTGCCCAAAGATCAGATATCCGGGTTGGATTATGCCTTTTCCATTGGAGTCAAGCTTTCTGATTCTATCTTAGATCAGATAACAGATCATCCTACTAAATTGTATTTTCATCATTACAGGGTGGCGAATATGTTTTTAGACAGGCTCTCTTTTAAGATATCATTATGCATTGAAAATAAAGGGTTTAAAGCGCTAGCCATACCGGCATCTCAGATAATTGACTGGAAAAAGCAGTCTTCTTATCTTTCGCACAAAAAAATAGCTGTTTTATCCGGTTTAGGCTGGATAGGCAGGAATAACTTATTGATCAATCCAGAATTCGGTGCCAGGCTCAGGCTTGCAACAGTATTAACCAATCTTAAATTGCCGGAAGCAAAACCGCTTGATTTTGGGTGCGGAGAATGTTTTGCTTGTTTGTCGGCCTGCCCGGTCAAGGCAATAAAGGAAGAGTCCGATAATTTTGATCATATGGCTTGTTATAATAAATTGGACGAATTCAGGAAAAATGATTTCGTAGGGCAGCATATCTGCGGAATATGTGTTAAAGCATGCAAAGGAAATCCGGTGAATCAGGGCCTGTAAAAAGGTATGGTTGGTAAAAATGCAAGAAAAGGGCTTGAAGAAGAGAGTTAAGATTTTAAAAGTTTTAGAGGATCATGATTTTATATCCGGAGAACGTATTGCTAAAATTTGTAAAATAAGCAGGATCGCCGTCTGGAAGCATATAAGTTATTTGATTAAAAACGGTGTCCAGATAAGAGTCTATCCCAATAAAGGTTATCAGCTCTTGGATTTAGGGGATAGGTTATTGCCGGAATCTGTACACATGATGATTGCAAATAATAACCTGGTTAAAAATATAGTTTATTTTAATGAAGTTGATTCAACCAATGATGCGGCTAAGCAGATACTTAAAAGCGGTACTCTTGTTATTGCAGAACAGCAGAAGAGGGGGAGAGGCAGGTGCGGCAGAGAATGGAAATCGGAGAAATACAAGGATATTCTTTGTTCGCTTATAACCTCGCCAAAACTCCCCTACCACTATCTTCCGATTTTTAATATTATCGGCGCGCTCTCTGTAGCTATTGTATTGAATAAATTATTTAAGGTAAAAGCTAAGACCAAGTGGCCTAATGATGTTTTGATAAATGGCATAAAAATAGCCGGTATTTTAGTCGAATCTGTAGCAGAGCTTGACCTAATAGAGGAGCTGGTTTTAGGCATAGGAATAGACGTAAATTCTCACTCCAGGCATTCTGGCTCTTCATCATTATCCAGTATTTTAAAGAAAGAAAAACTGGACAGGTTAAAAATACTAATAGCTGTATTGGGTAAACTGTCTGAACTTTTTGGCCTTATCGAGAACAGGGATTTTACCGGTATCCAGTCTTTATGGAAAAAATATTCTCTGGATTTCGGCAATAATATTAAAACCTCTCAAGAGGGCATAACAATAACAGGTAAATCCAGGGGTATAGATACTTTTGGGAATCTTATTATCAAAGGTAACAGGGAATATATAGTATATCCTGCAAGTTCAATTAAACTGACCTGATTTTAACAATACCTGCCATACCGTTGTTTTATATTCAACTTTGTTTACCTAAGTTGTATAATGGTTAACATAAAGTTTGATATTATTATGAAAGAGAAGTATTTTTACTTAGCCGGTAGAGATATAAATACTGCGGGTTTGGTGTTTTCTCTCCTCGCTACTATATTAGGCGCTTCCTCAACAGTGGGTTTAATAGGGCTTGCTTTTTCGGTCGGCTTACCGGCCGCCATTTGGCTTGCTTTAGGGTCAGTCGGGCTGTTTCTACTCTCTTTAAGTTATTCCAGGTTTTATACCGAACGCGATAATTATACGATTTCAGAGTTTTTGGGCAACCAATACGGCCCGGAGGTAAGAAATATTACAAGCTGGCTGGTTTTGCTGTCTTGGTGCGGGATAATATCTGTTCAGATAATTGCGCTTCAAAAGCTGATCAATGTGTTTATACCTCAACTGCCGTCATTTACAGGCTCATTGGTTATAACTTTTTTTGTTGTATTATATACTCTGTTAGGCGGCCAGAAGGCAGTTATATTTACAGATAAAATACAGTTTTTTCTGCTTATTTTAGGATTTATTGCTGTTAATTTTGTTTTTGTCAAATTTTATAAGGCGATAGACCTTAGATTCTTAAAATTTCCCGTGAACGAATATTATTCATTCAGAGATTTGCTTTATTTTATATCTATATTGGTACCTGTATATTTTATAGGTCCTGACATACACTCCAGAATTTTTTGTGCCAGAAATAAGAATGTTGCCGTAAAGGCTCTCAAGATATCTGCGATCGCTCTTTTGCCTATTTCAGCTTTGATAGTATTCCCGGCATTAGCCCTGTCTGGGACCTCAAAGGCTTCTAATGAATATGAGCCTATAGTGCTGTTTTTTAATTATCTTGTTAATTTTAGCCCTGTTTTCTATCTTTTCTTAATAGCTCTGGTATCTGCTCTTATATCTTCGATGGATACTTGCCTTATGACCTCATCTGCAATATTGATTAGGGATATCTTAAGGTTATCAGGCAAAAACAGGGTTTTATACGCCAGGCTATCCGTTTTATCTATAGCAGCCCTGGCTTTTGCCCTGAGCCTCTACTATAAAAATATCATAGAGGTTCTTAAGGCCTCCTATTCGGTGTACACTTCAGGTATATTCGTTCCTTTTCTGTTAATTCCATTTAAAAAAAGATTAAAGATTACTAATTTTTCGGTCTTTATGAGCATAATAATTTCTGGTTTTATAGGTGCGGTTTCAGCCTTTTTAGGTTTTAAGGCGGGAATTTTTTACTCTTATTTAATCTCCGGTATCATTATATGTTTTTTTTCCTGCTTGCAAAGACAAGCTCTATAGCTCTATTTTTATCGTTTCTGATTCTAACCAGATATGCCAGTGCTTCTGGGTTAATCGAATTGGTGCCTATATCTATTGATAGCGGTACTCAGCCAGAAATTTTAAATAGAAAGTTATTACTCAAAGACGACCAGCCTGTCTCTTATAATTCTTTTGATAAGATCATTGAGAATGAATTTAATGTCGATATACAGCAGAGAGGTATATTTGGGATACAATCGGAATTGACTATAAGAGCTACAAATTTTGAGCAGAATCTTGTGGCTATAGATGGCATAGCTTTTAGCGATCCTCAGACTTCTCATCATAGTATGAACTTGCCTTTAACGGGGCACAGCTGGGAAAGCATCGAAGTAATAAAAGGTTTAAATTCTTCACTCTATGGTTCCCATGCCATAGGGGGAGTTGTTGATTTTAGAACGGTGAATCCAGAAGCAGACAGTATTAAGTTGTCAAGTTGTATAGGTGAAAAACAATTGCGTATTTTCGGTATCGGCTTGGATAGGGTTAACGAACTGTTGAGCTATCATGTCAGTTTTGAGAGGAGCATAGCAGCTTCCTACAGGCCCGAAACAGAATTTGAATCCTACATTCTATTTTCTAAATTTATTTTCCATGATATAATCTCCGAACCCAAAATTGTTGTTGCCCAAAGCGACAAAGGTTTCGGGGCAAGTTCATTTTATTCTTCTAATTACCCAAGGCAAAAAGAAAATATCAAAACCGGACTTTATATGCTTAGCTTTGATGTATTTCATAAGGATTTATGCCTGTCTCCGGTCTTTTATTTCCGCCGCCACTGGGATAAATTTATTCTCGACAGAAGCAATCCCG
>JAQUNS010000105.1 GCA_028717465.1 Candidatus Omnitrophota bacterium | reverse complement strand
ACCCTTATCCCTGGACCCTGTTTTTGCCCTTGTCTCTCCCTTAGGACATCTGTGACTATCTTGTGTGGCTTTCCATCTGCGGACATCGAGCGATGTCTTTCTGTCTGTGCTAATATTGCCTTTGAATCGGCATAATCATTACTCAGAAAATTTTAAAATCTCTGCAACCCCGATCTTGTAATTAGTACATATATATTATAGAATAAAAAGCTATGATAAGAGATATTTTGACTAAGCTAACTAAAGGCCAGAATCTATCATGGAGCGAGATGGCTTCTGCTATGGCTGAGATTATGGATGGCAACGCAACTCCTGCGCTAATATCAGCTTTTCTGGTGGCTTTAAAGATAAAAGGTGAAACAGCAGATGAAATTGCAGGTGCAGCTTCTGTTATGAGAGAAAAAGCCCTGAAAATACCGGTCTCTACAGGCAAAATCATAGATACTTGCGGAACAGGCGGCGACGGAATGCATACCTTCAATATATCTACAGCTGTAGCAATAACATTATCAGCTTATGGTGTTGCGGTTGCCAAGCACGGCAACCGCTCGGTATCCAGCTTTGTCGGCAGCGCCGATATAATAGAGATGCTGGGGTTGCCGCTGCTGAAAGACCCAGAGCTTGTAGCTAAAAGCATAGAGGATAACGGATTCGGATATATTTTTGCTCCTTATTACCATCCGGCCATGAAATATGCTATGCCGGTACGAAAAGAGCTCGGAATAAGGACTATTTTTAATATTTTAGGCCCATTGGCAAATCCGGCTAATCCGAGCTATCAGGTAATAGGAGTGTACCAGGAAGAAATACTGGATATTATGGCAGATGCTCTGAAATTACTGAATCTGAACTCAACTTTGGTGGTCTATTCCGAAGACGGATTGGATGAGATATCGATATCCGCTTCGACAAAAGTAAGGCTGGTTAAAAACGGGGGTGTAGATCATAATTTCCGAGAGATTAGGCCCGAAGATTTCAATATAAAAAAAACAGATCTAGGAACATTGAAGGTTAACAATATCGAAGAATCGATGCATAAGATCAACAAAGTGTTTAGCGGCATAGAATCCCCGGAGCTTGACATAGTAGCTTTGAATTCAGCTTTTGCTTTGGTTGTTTTAGGCGAGATTAAAACCCCTTTGGATGGATTCAAAAAAATTAAAGATTTTTTAAAATCCGGCGCGGAATTAAACAAAATAAGTCAACTTAAAAGTTACTACAAAGATGTCAATCCTGAATGAAATAATAGAAAATAAAAGAGCTAAGATATCTGAAGCAAAACAAAGGTTGCCTGCCGGAGATATGAAAAAATGTTTTTTAGACAGGCAGCTTACAAAAAGCTCTTTTCTTAAAACACTGAATGATTCGGGCTCCGGCATTAAGATTATTGCAGAGATAAAAAAATCGTCCCCCTCTAAAGGAGATATACTGAAACCGGACGAGGATATTGTAGATATTGCAAAATTATATCGTTTAAACGGAAGCAGCTGTTTATCTTTGGTGACCGAAGAGTCTTTTTTTAGGGGATCTATCTGGGATGTTAAAAGAATAAAAGAGGCCGTGACTATTCCTGTGTTAAGGAAAGATTTTATAGTAGACGAATACCAATTGTATGAGAGCAAATACTTTAAAGCTGACTGCGTACTTTTAATTGCCAGGATATTGGACGAAAAAGAGTTAAAAAGATTTTCCGCCTTAGCCCGGGATTTAGAGATGGATACGTTATTTGAAATACACGACAAAGAAGACATGGATAAGGTAATGAAGTGCAACCCCAGGATGATAGGCGTAAACAACAGAGACATTGATACCCTAGATGTGGATTTGAAGAGATCAGAGCAACTTATCCCCGATATACCGGACGGCATATTGAGAGTTTCAGAGAGCGGAATAAAAAATTACAACGATATACTCTATTTGAAAAGTTTAGGGGCGGACGCTTTTCTTATCGGTGAAACTATATTGCTTGAGCAGGACAGGGCAAAAAAGATAAGGGAGCTGCTAGGTTATGACAAGGGTTAAATTTTGCGGGATTACAAACAGAGCTGACGCTTTAGCGGCTGCCAGATTAGGCATACATGCCTTGGGATTTGTCTTTATTGAAAACACTCCCAGATATGTCGATCCCGACAAAGCCAAGGAGATAATTTCGGAACTCTCTCCTTTTGTAATGAGGGTGGGAGTATTTGCCAATCAAGATATAAAAACAATAGAATCTACAGCTAAAACATGTTCTCTGGATATTATCCAGCTTCACGGAGATGAAGACAATGCTATCTGCAATAAGATAACTAAAAAGTACAGGGTCATCAAAGCGTTACGGGTAAAAAATGATTCTGTCTTGGACTCAATAGCTAAATACCGCGGCGTAAATGCCATACTGCTGGATGCTTACTCAGAAAAAAAACTGGGCGGCACAGCTACTAGCTTTGATTGGCAGATAGCAAAACAGGCCAGAAGGTTTGGGCTGCCGATCATTCTATCCGGAGGCCTTAATATAGATAACATAAAATCGGCTATAGAGCAGGTGAATCCTTACGCTGTAGATGTTTCCTCAGGAATAGAGCGGTCTCCCGGCATTAAAGACCACGAATTAATGGCGCAATTTTTGGCTTCAGTATGGGAAGAGGAATGGGGCTTATAAAAAAAGCATTTCCGGTAAAGCTTATAATGGCTATGCTTGCAAACAAAGAGCATTTTTTTTCAGAAGCCGAAAGGCTACTGGAAAAAAGACTCTCTGATATAGACTATAGAAGTAATATTTTAAATTTTGATTATACGGATTACTACAAAGAGGAGATGGGCGATTGTATCCTGAGAAAGTTCATCAGTTTTAGAAAATTGATAACTCCGGATAGAATAAAAGATCTTAAAATATATACTAACAAGATTGAAAATATTTTCAGAGTAAACAAAAAAAGGGCACTGAACCTTGATCCCGGATATTTAAACGAAGGCAAAGTTGTATTAGCCTCGACTAAGGACAATCTGCAAAGGTTTTATCTCGGTAAAGGCATATACGCAGAGATAACGCTTTATTTAAAAAACGAAAATTACGAACATTTTATGTGGACTTATCCGGATTACCGGACAGATGAATATAAGAAAATATTTAAGAACATTAGAGAAATATTCAGAAAACAGATAGGAAGGTAAAAATGCTACCGGATAAAAAAGGTTACTTTGAAGATTTCGGAGGAAAATTCGTAGCTGAAACATTAATGTTCGCTCTGGATGAGCTGGAAAGAAAATACAACAAGATAAAGAAAACAAAGGCATTTACTTTTAATCTGAACAGTTACTTAAGAAACTATGCCGGCAGGCCGACACCGCTGTACTATGCTCAGAACCTCTCTGATTATCTTGGGTTTAAAATTTACCTTAAGCGAGAGGATCTGGCGCATACAGGAGCACACAAAATAAATAATACAATAGCCCAAGTTATCCTGGCCAAGACTATGGGCAAAAAGCGTATTATTGCCGAAACAGGTGCAGGCCAGCACGGAGTTGCAACCGCAACAGCTGCAGCACTTTTTAAACTGCCCTGTGTTATATATATGGGCTCTGAAGATGTAAAGAGACAGAGCCTGAACGTATTTAGGATGAAAATTCTAGGCGCAGAAGTAAGAGAAGTCAGTTCGGGCAGCTGCACATTGAAAGATGCTATAAACGAAGCCATGAGAGACTGGATTACAAATATAAAGACAACGCATTTTGTGCTGGGTTCAGTAGTCGGGCCTCATCCATACCCGATGCTGGTCAGAGACTTTCAGTCTGTAATAGGCCAAGAGGCAAAAGCACAATTTCGCAAAAAAACCGGATCTATGCCGGATTATTTAGTAGCCTGCGTAGGCGGAGGCAGCAACGCTATCGGATTATTCCACCCTTTCTTTAAGGACAAGCCGGTAAAGTTCATTGGGGTTGAGGCGGGAGGTAAAGGATTAGGCACAGATGAGCACGGCGCTACTTTATCTAAAGGCAGGCCGGGAGTATTCCAGGGTTCTAAAAGCTACTTACTGCAGGATAAAAACGGCCAGGTAAAGACAGCCCATTCTATATCTGCAGGCTTGGACCATCCGGGCGTAGGCCCTGAACATGCATATTACAAAAAAATAAAACGTGCCCAATATTATGCGGTAACAGACAAAACTGCGTTGCTGGCTTTTAAAATGCTTTCTCGCTTGGAAGGAATAATACCGGCGCTGGAGCCGGCTCATGCGATAGGTTA
>JAQUNS010000104.1 GCA_028717465.1 Candidatus Omnitrophota bacterium | reverse complement strand
GAGGTTCGGCTATCAGTTGGCCTCGGTTGGCGTAACAGTTGTTTCCGGTATGGCGCGGGGTATCGATACTTCTGCCCATAGGGGCTCTCTTAAAGCTAAAGGCAGGACGTTTGCTGTTTTAGGCTCCGGGCTTCTTAATATATATCCTCCTGAAAACATTAAGCTTGCAGAGGATATTTCTATAAACGGAGCGGTTATTTCAGAATTTCCGTTATATATGCCGCCTCTCTCTGAAAATTTCCCGCGCAGAAACAGGATCATATCCGGATTAAGCAGAGCTGTTTTAGTAGTTGAAGCCGCTAAGCGTTCCGGCGCTTTAATTACGGCAGATTTAGCCTTAGAGCAGGGTAGAGATGTCTTTGCGATTCCGGGCAAGGTTGATTCGCCCACATCTTTTGGCACCAACTATCTTATAAAACAGGGTGCTAAGCTCATAGATTCTGTAGCTGATATTCTGGATGAATATAACATAAAAGAGAATGAGCAGAGATTGCAAGCTGCGCTATCTGAACAAGAGCTGTCTGTTGTAGAACACATAAAAGACGGAGCCCAATATATAGATGATATTGCTATGCGTTCAGGCTTAAGCACTCCCAAGCTCAATAGCATATTGCTTAGTTTAGAGATTAAAGGTATCATTAAGAACAATCCGGGAGACCTGTATACAATAAGATGAAGAAAGCAAATTTAGTCATAGTTGAATCGCCGGCCAAAGCAAAAACAATCCAGAAATATCTGGGCGATAGGTTTGTGGTCCGGTCCTGTATGGGCCATATAAAAGATTTGCCCAAGAGTAAAATGGGTATAGACGTAGAGAAAGGCTTCAAGCCTCATTACATTATAATTCCTCAAAAGAGAAAAGTTGTTAATGCTCTTAAAAAGGATATAAAAAACAAAGATAACCTATATCTGGCCTCTGACTACGATAGGGAGGGCGAGGCTATAAGCTGGCATCTTCAGAATGTGCTTGGCGAAGGGAAAAATGTGTATAGAGTGGTGTTCCATGAAATTACAAAAGATGCTATCCAGGAAGCGTTTAAAAATCCCAAAGAACTGGATTTAAATAAGGTAGATTCCCAGCAAGCTCGCCGTGTCTTAGATAGAGTCGTAGGATACAATTTAAGCCCGTTGCTTTGGAAAAAAGTAGGCAAAGGTTTAAGCGCCGGGCGGGTGCAGTCGGTAGCTCTGCGCTTGATTGTAGAAAGAGAGCAAGAGATAAAAGATTTCATTACCCAGGAATACTGGCAGGTAGAAGCCGAACTCAAAAAACTTGATACAGGCGAAACCATAAAAGCAGCTCTTGTCAAAATTCACCACAAAAAAGCCGAACTATCCAATAAAGTAAGCGCCGATCAGGTAATCTCGGATTTAGAAAAATCAGATTTTTTAGTGGCCCAGATACAGGACAGGCAGAAGAAACAGAATCCGCCGGCGCCTTTTACAACCAGCACTCTACAGCAAGAAGCCTTTAACAGATTGAAATTTTCAGCAAGCAAAACCATGTTCTTGGCCCAACAGCTTTACGAAGGCATTGATATAGGAGAGGAAGGCCCTGTCGGCTTAATAACGTATATGCGTACCGATTCGCTGAATATTGCAGAGAGTTTTATTTCTAAAGTCAGAAATTTCATACCGGATAAATTCGGAACCGAATATCTACCTGAGAAGCCCAATAGATATAAAAAGAAAAGTCGTTCTCAGGCTGCCCATGAAGCTATCAGGCCTACTGCTATAGAAAGAAGCCCGGATACAATATCCCGGCATCTCAGTCATGACCAATTCCAGATGTATGATTTAATTTATAAAAGGACACTTGCTTCTCAAATGAACCCGGCTATTTATATGGCCAGGTCTGTAGATATTGAGGCAGGTTATGCTGTTTTCAGGGCAACAGGCAGAAAAGTTGTTTTTGATGGTTATACCGTATTGTATCCTAAGGAAGATAATAACAGCTTGCCCGCACTGCAGGAAAAAGAACGCCTTGAACTTATCAAGCTTACGCCTTCGCAGCATTTTACTAAACCGCCGGCGCGGTATACTGAGGCGTCTTTGGTAAAGGTAATGGAAGAGAAAGGCATTGGCAGGCCTTCAACCTATGCTCCTACCATACAGATTTTGGCGACTAGAGACTATATATACAAACAAGGAGGGCAGTTAGTCCCGACCGAACTTGGTTTTTTAGTAGTAGGGCTTTTAATGGATTATTTCCCCAGAATAATGGATGTTGGTTTTACGGCTCACGTAGAGGAGGATTTAGACAAGATTGAAGAAGGCAATATTGAATGGCATAAAGTAGTCAACGATTTCTATCTGCCATTTTCGGACCAGCTTAAAGAAGCACAGGATAAGATGCGCACTGTAAAACAAGAGGCCATCGAGACTGACCATATTTGTGAAAAATGCGGCAGCAAAATGGTTATTAAATGGGGAAGAAACGGAAGATTTTTAGGCTGCTCTGGATATCCAGAGTGCACAAATTCAAAGCCTATCACAACAGGCGTGGCCTGCCCTGAAGATAACTGCGGCGGTGAACTAGTAAAAAAGAAAAATAAAAAAGGAAAGATTTTTTACGGTTGCAGCAGATATCCTGATTGTAGATTTACTTCCAGCCGGATTCCTCAGGATGCCTAATTTAAATATTTTTAACAATGGCCAAAGAAGAAGATAAATTTTTTAAATATCTTAAAACAGAAAGAGATTTTTCTTATTATACTCTGAAAAGCTATAAAGAAGATTTAACTATATTTTTAAGATTTTTAGAGAATAAAGATTTAAAAGAAGTGACCCACCTAGACATCAGGAGATTTCTGGCTTACTTAAGAACAAAAGGAGACTCCAAGAGGACCATTTCAAGGAGGCTTTCCTGCCTGCGCAGTTTTTTCAAATTTCTTTTAAGAGAAGGCAGCATTAAAAAGAATCCAACTCTGGCCATATCCGGTGTTAAATTGGATAAACCTTTGCCCAACTTTCTCTCTTATCAGGATGTCGGGTCTCTTCTGGATAGAGAAAAAAAAGATGATTATATATCTAGCCGGGACATGGCGATACTGGAAACATTCTATTCTACCGGCATAAGAGTTAGTGAGCTTGTCAATCTAAACATTCTGGACATAGATTATATCTCCGGTGTAGTTAAAGTGTACGGAAAAGGCAAAAAAGAACGCATAGTTCCGATAGGAGATAAAGCTTTAAAATCAATAAAACTGTATTTAGATAAAAGGCTGGTTTTAGGCTATGCAAATAAAGGCGGGCTTTTTTTAAATGCCAGGGGTTATAGGATTACAGAGAGAAGCGTAGGCAGAATAATTAAAAAATACGCCCTTAAGGCAGGAATAAACATGGATATTTCTCCTCATACTTTGCGTCATACTTTTGCAACCCATCTTCTGGACAGAGGTGCTGATTTAAGAAGCGTTCAGGAGCTTCTGGGCCATGCCAGCCTCTCCACTACTCAGATATATACCCATTTGACTTTAGAAGGCTTAAAAAGAATCTATGAAAAAGCGCATCCCAGGGCTTAGTTTTAGAATAGTATTAGATTTAGCATACGTAATAGCCCTGCCTTTTACGTTGATCTTTTATGTTTTCAAAAGAAAGTATCATTCCGGATGGTTAGAGCGTCTCTGTTTAAAAAGATGGGCTCAGGTCATACAAGAAGACTCTCCCCTGGTCTGGATCCATGCTGTCAGCCTTGGCGAAGCAAGATTAGCCGTCTCTTTGTATAAGCAGCTGAAAGCCAAAACATCTTCTTATAAGTACTTGCTTACATCTATAACTAGCACAGGCGAAGGATATCTAAGAAACAATGTTGATAACGGGGATTACGTTGCTTACTTTCCTTTAGATTTTTCTTTTGTTATTAGAAAGATATTCTCCTCGCTGAATTTAAAATCGATCTTGATAATAGAGACAGAGCTTTGGCCTAACTTCATTGCCTTAGCTAAAAGCCGTAACATTCCTTTAGGCTTGATAAATGCGCGGATATCGGATAAGTCTTACCCTCGTTATAAATTTTGCAGATATCTGGTTAAAAATATGCTGGATATGTTTTCGTTTGTATCCCTCAGCGGGGATATTGCCGAGCAGAGGTTGAAAAAACTCGGATATTCCGGCAGAAGAACCATATATAAAGGTAGTTTGAAATTCAGTCTTTCTCAACCTGAGATCAAAGAAGATGCCCGCATACAAAATTTTAATGCTTTCTTAAAGCAGAATAATCACAAGCTTTTTATGGCTGGGAGTACGCATGAG
>JAQUNS010000103.1 GCA_028717465.1 Candidatus Omnitrophota bacterium | reverse complement strand
AAAGACAGCGCAGTTGTTTCCTATATTGGCGCCCGGCGCAACACCAAGGCCTCCAACAAGACCGGCGCAGAGATCGGATATAATATCGCCGTATAGATTGGGCAGCACCAATACATCGTGTTCTTGGGGCCTCATCACAAGCTGCATGCAGGCATTATCTACTATCAATTCCTGAAATTCTATGCCCGGATATTCTTTTGAAACCTGCCGGGCTACTTCTAAAAACAGGCCGTCTGAAAATTTCAAAATATTAGCCTTATGGATTGCGGTAACTCGTTTTCTGTTGTTATCTTGGGCATAACGGAAAGCAAAATCAACTATCCTGCGCGAGCCCTCTTCGGTTATAAGCTTAAGACTAACAGCCCATTTCTTAGGCAGGGTGTATTTATAATATTTTTTAAGTATCTGCGATATCTCTTTCTGTGCGCCGAATTCGGGATTGAACTCTAAGCCGGAATAGAGGTCTTCGGTATTCTCTCTCACTATCACTATGTCGACATTGTCAAAACGGGATTTTATTCCAGGATACAGCTTGCACGGCCTAAGGCAGGCATAAAGCTCAAGGTTCTTTCTTATCTGGACATTTACAGAACGAAAACCTCCCGCAACAGGCGTGATAATGGGTCCTTTTATGGCAACTTTATTTTTTCTTATTGAATCAAGAACATGCTCAGGCAAGGGCGTACCGTATTTTTCTACAACATCGCTTCCGGCTTCTACGATATCCCAGCTGATATCTGCACCGGTTTCTTCAACGCACCTTCTCATGGCATCAGTTACGCTGGGACCGATACCATCGCCGGGGATAAGGGTAACTTTCATTTGCGTTTTTATGCTGTAACGTTCTAAGGTTAGAACGTTTTATGCTTTTTTAGATACTCTATAACTCCGCCCTCTTTTAAAATAGCCTGCATAAAATCCGGTATTTTTTTAAGCTCTAACTCTTTTTTCTTATTGAGAATATTTATTTTGGAGTTATTTATATCCAGCTCCAATTCGTCTCCGTCTTCAATCTGGCCGGTGTCAGCCTCCAGCACCAGCAGGCCTAAATTAATGGCATTGCGGTAAAATATCCGGGCATAATACTTGGCAATAACAGCCTGAATACCTGCCGCTTTAAGCGCCTGGGGAGCCTGCTCGCGGGATGAACCGCAGCCGAAATTATCTCCTGCCACAATAAAATCTCCTTCTTTTATCCTGGAAGCAAGGGAAGGATCTAAATCCTCAAAAACTTTTTTCGCCAACTCTTGGGGGTCTGTAATCGAGAATTTATAACGTCCGGATATAATATAATCGGTATTTATGTCGCTGCCTAATTTGTGAGCCCTGCCTTTCATAGGTATATTTTTTATCATATTTATCTATAATTGACAATGAAATAGTAAGTAGTGAACGGAGAATTGTTAATGGAGAATAGATAAAATTCTAATCTTAAAGCCGTAATTTACCAGATATCTTCAAACCTTACGCCATCTTTCTCAAAAAAGTAATAATAGATGGGCGGATTCATAACATCGATTTCGGCTTCAGATATTGCAAGAAATATAGGCTTAGCCGAACCATCATCTGCAAGTTCATACTTAAACGCTACGCCCTTTTGATATTCTACTCCATCTTTTGTAAAATTATAATTTAGGCTTAAAAGATATCTTGTTTTATAACTTTGAATCTCATTGCTCCAATCTTCTAACTCAATTGTGTTAAACTCTATATTCATAGTATTAAGCGAGAGGGTTCCAGCAATAAGTTGATTATAAATAATAGCTAAGTCTATCCCCAATTTAACTCCATCTTCTCCTAAATCAGCTAATTCATCTACCCCATAACTATCTGTTATGACCTTCTCTATCTCAGCAAAACACACATTATTACTCTTTATCCGTATGCCAGAATCAGGCATAGCCTTATCATTCCATAGCTGAGCAAAAGACTGGCCAGATAGAGCTAAAAATACTGACAAAACAACAATTCCGCTTATCATCCTCATTTTTTATCCCCCTGATATTTTAGGTATATATAGTAAATATACCACATATTGGACAAAATGCAAAAATATTGATGATTTTACCTAATCTTGCAGCAGGCTGGCTTTTAATAATGACTGCGTATAACTGTTTTGGGGATCATTTAAAACGCACTCGCTTTTTCCTTCTTCGACTATTTCGCCGTCGCAGAGGACTATTAGATTGTCCGAAATAAACGAAGCTATACTTATATCGTGAGTTATAAAAAGCACAGTTAAATCATCTTTCTTCCTGATATCCAGAAGCAGGTTTAAAATCTGTGCCTGTATCGAAAGATCCAGATTGGAGGTTGGCTCATCGCATATCAAAATCTTGGGTTTTAAAATAACAGCCCTTGCGATTGCAATTCTCTGGCGCTCTCCGCCTGAGAGCTCGTGCGCAAACTTATCCAAATATTCGGGCCTTAAACCGACAGTCTCTAGAGTTTTAACAACCTCGTCTTTAACCTTTTTGGCAGAGACTATTCTGTGAAGCAAAAGAGGCTCTTTAAGGGTATCGTAAACGGTATATCTGGGATTGAGTGTATTATAGGGATCCTGAAATACTATCTGGATGTTCTTTCTGATTAGCCTATCGGAATCATAGAGCCGGATTAAATCCCTGCCCTCAAAAATAACCTCTCCCTCATCGGGGCGATGTAACCCGGCTAAAATAAAAGCCAGCGTTGATTTGCCTGAGCCGGACTCTCCTATCACAGCAAGAGTACTGCCTTTTGCAACATCAAAGCTTATTTTTTTTAAAGCCAAAACCCGGCATCTTGGCTTTAAAAATCCGCCCTTAACAACAAATGCCTTTGATATATCCTTAACTGAGATTATGTTGTTCATGTCTCTCTGTAACAACTCAAATAATGGCCTTTTGTGATCTGCCTCAGCTGCGGCGCGGTATCCTGGCAAATGTCAGATGCATAAGGACAGCGGGGATGAAAGACACACCCCGAAGGCATATTGGAAAAATCCACTCCCTTGCCAGGAATCTGCCTAAGCCGGGATATGCTTTTTTTGGGGATACAGTCCAACAATGCCTGGGTATAAGGATGGGCAGGCTGTTTTTTAATTATATCTGCGCTTCCGTATTCCAGCACAGTTCCGGCATAGAATATGTATACTCTGTCAGCTAAGTAAAAAACCTGATTTAAATCATGAGAGATAAATATTATGCTTAAACCATTTTCTGCTTTCAGTTTTTTAATCAAATCCAGGATTCCTTTTTTTAAGCTGGCATCAAGGGCCGTGGTCGGCTCATCTAAGACAAGCAGTTTGGGCGAAGATGCCAAAGCATATGCTATGGCAACACGCTGAGCCATGCCTCCGGATAACTGATGAGGATAGGAGTTAAGGATTCTTGCTGTATCTTCAAGCCCAACTGCACTTAGAATATCCGCCATACGTTTATCGTCTTTATTTTTGCTGCCGCTAACTTGCAGTATCTCCTGCAGTTGAAACCTGACGGTAAACATCGGATCGAGCGAAGGCACAGGATCCTGAAAAACATAAGATATAAACCTGCCCCTTAAATAAGAGACCTGCTTATTTTCCACTCTGTTTCCTTTTATCTTGTAACTGCTGAAATTTATCCTGGAAGATGCCTTATCCAAAAGCCCGCACAAGGCAAGAGTAGATACGGTTTTGCCCGAACCAGACTCACCGGCTATTCCGACAATCTCGGATGCTTTAATATCTAAATCTATCGGAGATATCACCCGGACAAGATTATTATCCTTCTTAAAATCTACAGAGAGCCCTTTAATCTCTAATATGTTCATAGCTGAGTAACTTTTTTAGGGTCATAGATATCGCGCAAAGCATCGCCCAGCATATTGAAAGCGGCAACAGTTAAAAATATAAAAAATCCCGGTATCAGAATCCAGGGATAGAACTTTATCTGGACAATAGACATAGCATCTTTTAAAAGATTGCCCCAGGACGGAACCGGATCCTGGATGCCAAGGCCAAGCAGGCTTAACGCCGACTCGCCAAGTATATACGACGGTATCGACAAGGCCATGGCAACTAACGTGTAAGATGAGGTATTAGGCAGAATATGGCGGATAATTATTTTAAAATTTGAAAGCCCTATCGAGCGGGCAGCCAGAATAAAATCTTTTTCCCTTAACCCTAAAACAAGGCCCCTTATCACCCGGGCTAAAGATGCCCAGCCGATAAAAGACAGTATTATTATTATTAGAAAATATATTTTAACAGTTCCTATCTCAGGCGGAAAAGAGGAACGCAAA
>JAQUNS010000102.1 GCA_028717465.1 Candidatus Omnitrophota bacterium | reverse complement strand
GAAGAGAGAATTGAGAATATAAAGCAGAAAAAAGGCCACGCAAGATGAAAACTGCCACACAGATGGAAACTGCCACACAAGATGGACACAGAGAAAGGCCACACAGATGGAAACTGCCACACAAGATGGTCGCAGATTTACTAAATTAGAGAGTGGAGAGAAAATAAAGCAGGGGTTTGGCAAAGAGACTTATTTTGGCTTGATGATTGATTTAGCAGCAGCTAAAAAATCTTGTGCAGTATTTAATACCTCGTCAGCACCTTCTTTTGTAAAATTACCATGATAATCAGCATCTTCCCGAAGTATCATTGCATCATGGAACTGCGATATCAACTCTTTAGGTAAAAGAGATGTATCTGGAAAAAGGCTGCTTAAAGCAACCAACAGATAATAATGGCTCTTCTCGCGGTATCCTTTTGAATAAATTAGGGCTCTGGCAGAATGAAACATTGAATAATAGCCGGTGATTGTTGCATATTTGTATTTCCTGCTCTGGAATCTGTTAAGAGCTTCGGCTAAATCTCTTTCCGCCTCTTTCAATTCTTTTTTAACCTGCTGCTTACCTTGCGCAAAAGGAAGTATTCTCTTTTTCTCTATCGCCTTTTGGAACTCAATGTTCACTCTTTAGCCTCGTAAAGAATTTTGCCGCTTAAAATTTGCCTATAAAATACAGGGTTTTCCTTTTTAAATATTATAAAATCCTGCGGACTATTAACAACATATTTAATTTTTTCTTTTAAGGAGCTTTTAAGTATTAACTCTTTGGCTCTTTTGATTTCACGGCTAAGCACAAATAAATCTATGTCACTATTTGCGTGGTTGGTACCTTGCGCAGAACTACCATAAAGAGCTATCTTTAAAGATAGCTCTTTAAGCTTTTCTACTAACGGCCTAAGAGAAATAATATTCTGCGTTATTTTTAACTGTCTTATAATTGGATCATCCAGGGTTACATAATAAAAATACATCCTGCCTCTTTTTTCTCTTTTGGCAATATTTGCGCCTGTTAAAGTCCGAAGAGAATAATTAGCAGAGGCTCTGCTTACCTTGGCGAGCCTTGAAATCTCTCTGTCGTAAAATCTTTCTTCCGGATGAGCTAAAAGAAAATATAGGATTTTTTGAGCACTGGAACTATAAAAAATATTGTTTAACATAACATCCTCAACTTTCTAAAATTTTGGACACAAATCCATTTTATTAGTTTTTTAAAAAATGTCAATATTATTCGAAAGAATAGGCAGTAAACGGTGGGGGCTATGGAGCAAGGGGTCAAGGGAACGAAACCGGTATTGGTTACATCAGGTGGTAGGGTATAAAAAGAATTCTTGATACGAAAACCGCAACCCCTTTTTTAGGCGATACGGGCATCCTGACCCTAACCCGTATTGACTTAGCCTAAAATTATTACGCGGATATAAAAATTTTAAAAAACCGATATGCGGGGACTAAAGCCCCCTACGGGGACTAAAGCAAGCAGGAGGGCTTTCGCCCTCCTGCTCTAGAGTCAACTCTATTTCAAAGCTAGGAAATTTACTTCTTTTTTTTCTTCGCTGTCTTTTTCTTTGCTGCTTTTTTCTTCGCCGGTTTTTTCTTTGCTACTTTCTTCTTTGCCGCTTTCTTCTTTACTGCCATGTTTCACCTCCTTTTTCAGGATTTTTTTTAATCCTCATCAATTTATAATCAATTTTTTATTTTATTGCAAGAAAAAAAATATGTAAACCACACTTTTTTAGAGGTTAACTCAATATTTCAAGCAGAATATTTGGAAAAATTAAATATCTATTCCAAAAAACTTGCGGATAAGAAGCCCTATAAAAAAATTTATCAAAGCAATTGATACGCTTAGCGCCGCCATCTCAAAAAATCTTTTCTTAAAAGACAGGTCTTTAGCAACTGAGATATAAAAAGTAAAAAGTAACACGATTAGCAGGGCATTGGTTACTACAAAACCTAAGGCGGCAAATATATTTTTGAAAACAAAATAAGGTACGATCAAAAATATAACCGTAGCTACATAAGCAATCCCGGTATAGACAGATGCTTTGAGCGGATTCTTTCCGGTATCTTCCTGTTTTGTAGAGAGATACTCTGAAGCAGCCATAGACATAGAAGCAGCGATGCCGGTGATAAATCCCACGATAGCAATAAGCCGGGTATTCTGAAGAGCAAGAGTTAGCCCCGCTAAAACTCCGGTCAGCTCAACTAAAGCATCGTTTAAACCTAAGACCACAGAGCTGATATATTTTAGCCGCTCCTCATCCAGAAGCCCGATTAAATAATTTTCATGTTTATCCTCATCCTGAATAATATTTTCAATGTCGGGAATATGTTTTTTAAACTGCTGGTAGGAATTTTGAGCCAGGTCTTCCCCGCGCTCCATAAGTTTAATTCCGAAGGTAAGGCCAAAGATGCGGGAGATAAAGACATAAATAAAAATTTTAATTCTATCCGGGCAAACGTCTTCTTTTGTAAAAGCTTTGAAAAATTCAAAATGCCTTAGTTCATCCTGAGATATCTTTTTTAAGATATCCCGATTTGTTTTATTTTTTATATAACCGGCGAGTTTTTCATAAATTACATGCTCGGTAATTTCGTTTCTTTGGGCTTTTAATATTCTCTGTTTTAAAAAATTATCCGGCTCCATTGTCTCTCCTTTTAAAACACAGATGACCACGGATTAAAAAGCATGCACAGATTATCGCAGATAGAGAATCTGTTCTGTGCGGAGCTTAGCTCCGAACAAAAAATCGGTGTAATCATATTATCAGAAATCCCAGGCACCCTTTTCAGGCGTAAACATATCCTTGCCGCAGCATTTTATATTTTTGTCTGATTTCTTTTCTTTGCTGCAGATATGGCAGACATTAATATTCTGGCTATCCTTCTTGGCATTTTTAATGGTGCCCTTCTTGGCATTTTTCCTGGCATTTTTCTTATTCATAGTTATCTCCTTTGATAAAATTAATTGTACAGGTTCAAACCCTGTCCACCTCCGAGGTGGTCAAAAAAACAAGCACAAAATCCTGTCCACCTCCGAGGTGGACAGGGGGGTATTTTATTTGATAGTGATTTCAGAGCTGTTCTGCCAGAGGCCGTGAATGTTGCAGTAAGAAACCGCAACAACAGTGCCTGATTTTTCCGTTTTAAAACTGCAGACTGCCCTAGGCTGAGTAAATACGGAACTGCTGTCCGCCCCGTTAACTGAAGCACCGTGACAAGAGAATTCAAACCTTGCAATCTGATAAGGAAATTTTTCGCCCTGAGGAAGAAAGTATACCTCGATCCAGCTTATATGGTGGGCTGTTGTATTGGGATGGGCAATCTCTTTGCCGACTGTTACGGCCACACTGACATCTTTACCTTTTTCGGCACTATTAATTTCAATTACAGGAACATGTTTTTCTGTTTTCCAGTCCGCTGTTTGATATAAGTTTTTTGGTTCCATTTTTCATGCCTCCTTTTGCAAAAACGATTACACCGATTTGCAAAAACGATTACACACCCACCAAACATCGCGTCGGGCAGGGATTAATACAAAACACATTAAAGATGCCGCAAATAGCGACGGTCAAAATCAATGTAATCATCTTATACTGATTATACCGATATTACCTCTTTCACTTGGGGGATTTCGTCTTTTAACCTTTGCTCTATACCAAGCTTTAAAGTATAGGTACTCATAGGACAGCTTCCGCAAGCGCCTTTAAGGCGGACTTTGACAATGCCGTCTGCGGTTACATCAATCAATTCGACATCCCCGCCGTCCATCTTTAGCATAGGGCGTAACTGTTCTAAAACCTGCTGGACTTTTTCTTTCATATTAACCTCCTTTCAAAACACAGATTGTCACAGATAAAACCCGCACAGATTAACATAGATTATACAACCGACAACCGGTTGAGCCCGTTGAGCCCATTGAGCCCGTTATACATTTTATGTTCACTTTGTTCCATTTCAATGGGCTCCTCAATCCCCGCTGATTTACTTCGTAAATCAAACATGCAGGGGATAATTCCCACCTGCTTCGCGGTGGACAGGCAGCCAACAGACTTACGTTCACTTTGTTCCGTAAGTCTGGGCTTCATTATATCCCCAGAATGATTCTGATTTAATGTTATCGCTTGTGACTCCTAATTCAACTGCTATCGCCTTCATGGTGTCGACCATCTTGGGAGGGCCGAATATAAAAAATATTCTTTCAAGGATATCGCCCATATTGGACTTAATAATATCTTTATCTATCCTTCCTTTTAGATACTGCGGACCGCTGGTTTCATCATCGGT
>JAQUNS010000101.1 GCA_028717465.1 Candidatus Omnitrophota bacterium | reverse complement strand
AATTTGGTTATTATCTTTTCGACACTATTTTATTCGTCATTTCATTGGGGATGGGAAACCCGACAAATACGTTTGGGATTTTTGACAATATTTTAAGCATGACCGACAGGTCGAATATAAAATTAATAAGGGCATTTGCACCCTTGTCAGAATTATTCGGATATGCTACAATTATCCGCTCATTAACGCAGGGAAGAGCGACATTTGTTATGCAGCCTTCTCATTATGATGTAGTGCCAAACAATATTGCAGAAAAAATTATTGGGAAATTTTAATTTTTAAACGGAGGTGAAAAATGGCTAAAGAGAAATTTGAACGTAACAAGCCGCATGTAAATATCGGTACCATCGGCCACGTTGACCATGGTAAGACCACTTTAACATCTGCGATTACCACTGTCCTTGCTAATGCAGGAATGGCCAAGAAAATGAGGTATGAAGATATAGATAATGCTCCCGAAGAGAAAGAGCGCGGTTTAACTATTAATATAGCCCACGTAGAATACCAGACCGAGAAACGCCACTATGCCCATATAGACTGTCCTGGCCACGCTGACTATGTCAAAAACATGATAACAGGCGCAGCCCAGATGGACGGAGCTATACTGGTGGTATCTGCCGCTGACGGCCCGATGCCCCAGACCAGAGAGCATATTCTTTTGGCCCGCCAGGTAAACGTTCCTGCTGTCGTAGTATTTTTAAACAAAACAGACCAGGTTGACGACAAAGAATTAATAGATCTGGTAGAGCTGGAAGTCAGAGAGCTGCTCTCTAAATACGAATTTCCGGGAGACGAGATCCCGGTTGTCAGGGGCAGCGCTTTGAAAGCAGGAGAATGCGGATGCGGTAAACCTGGCTGCGAGCACTGCAAGGCTATTCTGGAGCTTATGAAGGCGGTGGATGATTATATACCTACTCCTAAAAGAGATATCGAGAAGCCTTTCCTTATGGCGATAGAAGATGTCTTTACCATAACCGGACGCGGAACAGTAACCACCGGCAGAGTCGAGCGCGGCAAGGTAATCTCAGGCGCCGAAGTGGAGCTGGTCGGACTCCGTGATACTAAAAAAACAGTAGTAACATCTGTTGAAATGTTCAGGAAGATCTTGGATGAAGCTATGGCCGGAGATAACGTCGGCCTCCTGTTAAGAGGAATCGAGAAAGAAGACGTAGAGAGAGGCATGGTTCTAGCCGCACCCGGCAGTATAACCCCGCACAAGAAGTTTAAATCCCAGGTTTATATATTAACCAAAGAAGAGGGAGGCCGTCATACTCCTTTCTTTAACGGTTACCGTCCGCAGTTTTATTTCCGCACTACGGACGTAACAGGTGTTGCTACATTGCCCAAGGGCGTTGAGATGGTAATGCCCGGAGATAACATAGAGTTTGAGATAGAACTGATCAAGCCTGTAGCTCTGGAAAAAGAACTCCGTTTTGCCATCCGCGAAGGCGGCAAAACAGTCGGCGCAGGAGTTGTATCTGAAATAATGGAGTAGAAAAAACAAAAATGTCAGAACAAAGCGTAATGAAAATAAGAATCAAGCTGAAAGCCTATGACCATAAGTTATTGGATCAGTCTGCTCAGGAGATAGTAGATACTGCCAAGAGAACCGGAGCCAAAGTCTCCGGCCCGATACCTTTGCCTACAAGAAAAGAGATTTTTACGGTAATAAGGTCGCCTCACATAGACAAGAGATCCAGAGAGCAGTTTCAGCTCTGTACCCATAAAAGGATGATAGAGATGCTGGAGCCTACTGCCAAGACAATAGATGCTTTGAGGAAGCTGACTCTTCCTGCAGGCGTATACGTGGAGATAAAGTAATGGCTGTTATAAAAGGTTTGTTAGGTAAGAAGATTGGCATGACTCAAATTTTCCAAGATAACAAGTTGACTTCTGTTACGGTTATCTCTGCTGGGCCCTGCCTTGTGTTGGGCATTAAGCGTAAAGCGGTTGACGGTTACAGCGCTTTAAGGCTGGGTTATCAAGATGCCAGGAAAAAGTCTCTAACTAAACCTAAAGAAGGAGAGTTTAAAAATCTTAAGATTAAACCGATGAAATATATCCGGGAGATAAGGATCGAGGATGACTCTGTTTGTGAGCATTATAAAGTTGGTTCAGAGATAAGGGTTGGAATATTCAAAGCCGGCGAGTATGTAGACGCAATAGCGCGCTCTAAGGGCAAGGGTTTTCAGGGTGGAGTTAAACGTTGGGGCTGGCATATAGGCCCTAAGTCTCATGGCAGCATGTCATATCGTGCTATAGGTTCTGTCGGCCAGAGCTCATTTCCTTCCCGCGTTTTTAAAGGCTTGAATATGGCCGGACATATGGGGGACGACAGAGTAACTGTCCAAAATTTAAAGATAGCGGAAGTTGACCAAGAACGCGGTCTCATTCTCGTTAAAGGCTCTATTCCTGGAGCTATTGGATCTGTACTTGTAATAAGAAGTGCCAAGAAAAAGCAGTCTGACTTACTCTTGCAGCAAGATAAAGATAGCAGCGGCGATGATGTTAAGCAAGAAAAACCGTCTGAAAAAGCAGATCAGCTTGTAGCAGATAAACAATCTGACCAGATCAAAGATGAAAAAAAATAGCTATACAGTCGACGTTTTGGATATAAACGGCCGTAAAACAGAAAAACTGGAATTAGACAGCGCTGTTTTTGACGGCATAGTGAACAGAGAATTACTCCATCAGGTTATAGTGGCATACCTGGCTAACCAGAGAAAAGGTACTGCTTCAACTAAAACCAGGGGAGAGATATCCGGCGGCGGCAAGAAACCTTGGCGTCAGAAAGGCACCGGACGTGCCCGGGTAGGCAGCAGCCGTTCACCGCTCTGGAGAGGAGGCGGTACGGTTTTTGGGCCCAGGCCCAGAGGTTATTCAGTAAAAATTTCAGGCAGAATGAAGGTTCAGGCCCTGAAGTCTTCTTTGAACTCTAAGTTGACTGATGGCGAGCTTGTAGTAGTAGAGGATTTCGATATCGAACAGCCTAAGACTAAGAATTTTTTGAAAATTTTAAGCAGCCTTGGTTTAAACAAAGATAAGACTCTTGTTGTATGCAAAGAGGTATCTGGAAATATGAGGTTATCCTGCAGAAATTTGAGCAGGTCGTTTGTTTTAGATTATAAAAGTGTAACTGCCTATGATGTATTGAATTATAAAAAACTTGTTTTAGTTAAATCTGCGCTGTCCGAGCTGGCAAAGAGAATAAAAAGAAAATGAATATTTATCAGATAATAAAACGGGTTCTGACGACAGAGAAAGGCACTATGCTTTCTCAATACAATAAGTATTTTTTTGAAGTCAATAAATCGGCTAATAAGATAGATATTAAAAGAGCCGTTGAGAAAATATACAATGTCAAGGTTGACTCAGTCGCTACGGTAAAAATACCTTCTAAGCCCAGAAGGCTGAAGTGGACTGAGCCCGGAAAAACTTCTGTAGGTAAAAAGGCAATAGTAACTCTCAAGAAAGGTTACACTATAGAGCTATGAGGTATTATTATGGCTGTTAAAAAAAGAAGACCGTTAAATCCGTCGCTGAGGTATCAAAGCTATTCTACTTTCAGCGAGATAACAAAGTCCGAGCCTGAAAAATCTCTGGTTGAGATTTTGAATAAAAAGGCCGGTAGAAATAACAGCGGCCACATTACGATGAGAAGGCGCGGCGGCGGACATAAAAGGCGCTACAGAAAGATAGATTTCAAGAGAGACAAAAAAAATATTACTGCCCGCGTCATTGCTATTGAATATGACCCTAACAGAAATGCCAGAATAGCGCTCTTAGAATACGAGGACGGGGAGAGGCGGTATATTTTAAGGCCTTTAGGCCTGAGTTTGGGTGCAGTTATCTCTGCTTCAGATAATTCTGAGATTAAGCCCGGCAATGCCCTGCCTCTTAAAAATATTCCCACTGGAATATCTATACATAACATAGAACTCTCTCCCGGTAAAGGCGCTCAGATAGTGCGTTCGGCCGGCTGCTGGGCGCAGATTTTAGCCAAAGAGGGTAAATTTGCCCATATTAAATTGCCGTCTGGTGAAGTAAGGTTGGTGAATTTGGAATGTTATGCAACGATAGGCCAGGTTGCAAATTCGGAGTTTATGAATATTTCTATAGGTAAAGCCGGCCGTTCCAGATGGAAAGGCATAAGGCCGCACGTTAGAGGCGTTGCTATGAATCCGATAGACCATCCTATGGGAGGAGACACTTCAGGCGGAAGGCCTTCATGTTCTCCTTGGGGATGGACCACCAAAGGATTTAAAACCAGAAACAAGAAGAAGGCTTCTAATAAATT
>JAQUNS010000100.1 GCA_028717465.1 Candidatus Omnitrophota bacterium | reverse complement strand
ATGAGATTATAAAGATCAAAAAAAGCAGCGGTCATTTTACTGTGCAAACCCCGTCTTCTGCTGTAGATGTAGTTAGCGTTGTAGTTACCGCCGGAGCTTTTCCAAAAAGGTTAGGCATAAAAGGGGAGAAGGAGTTTACCGGTAAAGGGGTATCTTATTGCGCCACCTGTGATGCCAATTTCTTTAAAGGAAAGATCGTTGCTGTTTTAGGAGGAGGAAATTCTGCGGTAGAAGAGGCTATATATCTTTCTAAATTTGCAGCTAAAATATATCTAATACACCGCAGGGATAGGCTCAGAGCGGTGGGGGTATTGCAGGACAGAATATTTTCTCTTTCAAATTTAGAATTTATGCTTGAGAATATCGTCGAAGAGATAGGCGGTGAGAGCAGGGTAGAGTATATCAATGTTAAAGATGTTAAGTCCGGTATTAAAAAAAATATTTCTCTGGACGGCGTGTTTATATTTGCCGGGTATTCTCCCAACAGTAATTTTGTGCAAAATTTTTTGCAATTGGATTCAGGCGGCTATATAATTACAGACGGCGATTTCAAAACATCTCAAGAGGGTGTATTTGCAGCCGGCGATGTCAGGAGCAGTTCTTTGAAACAGGTTGTTTCGGCTTGCGGCGAGGGTGCAAAAGCCGCTGTTAGCTGTATAAAGTGCATAGAAAAGATCAAAGGTGTTGCTTACGAATGAAAAAGCTAAACATGATTACACGGATTAAAACTCAGATTATACTGATTAAAGTGTGTGAATAATAAATTGTTTTATGGTGTTTATTAATCTGTGCCATCGGTTTTGCAAATCTGTGTAATCAATGTTTATTAAAGGAGGTAGCGATGCGTGAGATAGGATCAAGTGATTTTAAGAAAGAAGTTTTAGAATCAGATTTGCCGGTTTTAATTGATTTTTGGGCGGATTGGTGCGGGCCCTGCAAAATGCTTGCTCCGGTAATTGAAAAAGTAGCTGAAAATTTTGAAGGCAGAGTTAGGTTTTTTAAAATTAACGTTGATGAGAATACTCAAGTAGCTTCTGATTACGGGATAATGAGCATACCGGCTTTGATATTGTTTAAAGACGGTGCGCCGATAGCTCAAAGCGTGGGTATTCAGCCTAAAGAAGCTTTAATTAATTTTGTGGAGTCTAATATCTGATCGTTTGCTGCGGCAGATGACGGTATCTATTAAAAAATTTTTTCGGATAGAAGAATCCGGTTCCACCGTATCCAGAGAGATATTGGGCGGTATCACAATCTACATGACTTGCGCCTATATCCTCTTTGTCCAGCCTGCCGTTCTCTCTGCGGCGGGAATGGATTTTGGCGCTGTTATGGTCGCAACTGCGGTTTCGTCTTGCTTTGCAACTGTTTTAATGGGTTTTTTGACTAACTACCCTGTGGCTTTGGCTCCTGCCATGGGCCATAATTTTTTCTTTGTTTATGCGGTATGTATCGGGATGGGGTTATCCTGGCAGGTTGCTTTAGGGGCTAATTTTATATCAGGATTAATATTTCTCACATTATGTTTTTTTCCTTTTGTTAGATTTTTTGTTGATATGGTGCCCTCGTCCATTAAAAATGCCATTGCCGTCGGCATAGGGCTTTTAATTGCTGTTGTAGGCTTGCAATGGGGCGGCATTGTTGTCTCTCAGGAAGGTACCATGATAGGGCTGGGTGATTTAAGTGAGCCTTATGTTATACTTACGATTTTAGGGTTTATCACAACTTCAGTTTTAATTGTTTTTGGCATTAAGGGAGCTCTTTTAATAGGAATAATTATTTCTTCTTTAATCGGAATAGCCATGGGTTTGGTTAGGTGCCAGGGCATAGTATCTATTCCGCCGAGTATTTTACCCACTTTGTTCAAGATGCAGCCTATCAGAGCTCTGTCTGAAAATTTTATCATGATAATATTTGTTTTTTTCTTTCTGGATGTGTTTGATACGGTCGGTACTCTGATAGGTGTTTCTAAACAAGCCGGATTTATGAAAGGCGAGCATCTTCCCAGAGCCAGGGCAGCTCTTTTTTCAGATGCCTTGGGTACTGTCTGCGGTACGGTTTTTGGAACATCTACTGTGACCAGCTACATAGAATCCAGCGCCGGAATTGTTGCCGGGGCCAGAACAGGCCTGGCAGCTGTTACGGCAGGGATATGTTTTTTGTTGTCTATTTTCTTTTATCCCTTGATAAAAATGGTGGGCGGCGGTGTTGAGTCAGGAGGATATATATTTCATCCTGTAACTGCCCCTGCTTTAATATTAGTGGGTAGTTTTATGCTCAAAAATGTAAGACTGATTGAATGGGATGATCCGACAGAAGCTATTCCGGCATTTTTGACCATTATAGTTATGCCTATGACGTTCAGCATTACAGAGGGCATATCGTTCGGTTTTATAAGTTATTTTTTATTAAAGATTTTCTCCGGCAGGATTAAAGATTTAAATCCGCTCATTGCGATTTTTGCAATTCTTTTTACGCTGCGCTATCTGTTTATTTAACAAATATTTTTCGTGGATTTTAAGCAGGAGCGCCTCTGATTTATCTATTGCTAAAACTTAAGCCAAGGCCAGGCTGGACAATTTAAATAATGCAGTAACTGCTTATTTTCTTTGCGAAAAAACCCGCCGGATTATCTGAGTATTCTGTTAATTTTTTAAGGTTATTAAAGATAGCTAACACAATGGTATCCTGCAAAAGGATGTTTGAGTGAGGGACGTGAAATTTCCTGGCTGAGGAAATTTCTACTCGACTTTCTTGCTCTCTCTGTCCCGACGTTAGAGTCGGGACAACCATGCCCGTTGGCAAGAAAAAACGCCCTCACTCAAACATCCTTTAGTTCACAGAGCCACTTCATAATACCGTTACCTATCTTTTCAAATAATACAGTATTCTGTTAATTTTCTCTTGACAGGGAGGAGGGTTGTTTATAGAATACACGCAGTGGAATAAAGTGGAATAAAGTGGAATATGTTTTACGGAGAATACGAGCACAATCTGGATGAAAAAGGAAGAGTTGTTCTTCCGGCTAAATTCAGGCAGATAGCCCAAAAAAGAACGATCAAAAGGTTTTTTCTTACCAGAGGCATGGAAAAATGCCTTTTTTTATTTTCCGAAGATGAGTGGAAGCAGCAGGAAAGCAAGTTTAAGTCGCTTTCTATAATGCAGAAAGACGCCAGGAGTTTCAACAGAATATATTTTTCCGGAGCTTGCGAGATTCTTCCGGATATTCAGGGCAGGTTTTTAATACCTTCTTACTTAAAGAGCTATGCCTATATAAAAAGAGAACTTGTTATCATAGGTGTTTCAAGCAGGATAGAGATCTGGGCCAAATCGAAGTGGGAAGAGTTTTGCGGAATGCAGTTTAATAATTTTGAGCAGATAGCAGAGAAACTTATACAGGAATGAACGTTTTATTGAAAGAGGTAATTATGAACAGAGAAAATGAACAGGTTCATTCACCTGTCATGCCAAGCGAAGCCTTGGATTTAATGGCTCTAAAACCGGGCGACGTTGTTGTTGATTGTACTGTTGGTATGGGAGGCCACTCAGAGAGAATACTGGAAAATATTCTTCCCGGGGGCAAGCTGATAGCTATAGACAGAGACTACGCAAGCCTTAAAAAAGCCGAAGAGAGGCTTTCTAGGTTCAAGGACAGTTTTTATTTTTTCCACGATAATTTTATAAATCTTAAACAGATATTACAGTCTTTAAATATCGAGAAGGTAGATTCGGTTTTATTCGATCTGGGAATATCTTCTTTTCAGCTTGAATCCAGCAGAGGATTTAGTTTTCGCGAAGATTCTTTTTTGGATATGCGCATGGATGAAAATTCGAATCTTAGCGCACATGATATAGTAAACTACTATTCCGAGAGAGAGATAGCATCAATAATAAAAAATTTCGGAGAGGACAGGTTTGCGTTTCGTATTGCCAGAGGCATTGTCGAGGCAAGGAAGAAAAAACCTATAGAAACAACAAAAGAGCTGGTCGATATTATAACTAAATCTATCCCGCGTTCTTATGCCAGAGGCAGAATTCATCCTGCAACCAGAACGTTCCAAGCCTTGCGCATTGCCGTAAACAGAGAACTGGAGAATATATCCTCAGCCCTATCAGATGCCATAGAAACGCTTATTCCGGAAGGCAGGATAGTTGCAATAAGCTTCCATTCTTTAGAAGACAGAATAGTAAAAAGAACTTTTAGAGACTGTCAAAAAAACGGTTCTTTTGAAATATTGACCCCGAAACCTCTCACTCCCGGAGATCTGGAGCTGGAAATGAATACGCGTTCAAGAAGCGCAAAATTACGCGCCGGCAGGAAAATTAAAAACGTCAAAAACAATCTATTGTTGAAAATATTTA
>JAQUNS010000099.1 GCA_028717465.1 Candidatus Omnitrophota bacterium | reverse complement strand
GCTCTGTTTTAAAAGAGAGTGGATGCTCCTTATGCCGCTGTTCTCGATGCCATATAATGACACCAATGCTAAACTTGCCATTTATATCGGTATCTCCGGCTCAAAAACCAGGCGGTTTATGCGCAAACTGCCTAAATTATCCGGCAGTTTGTCCTGGTAGATAAAATAACTGTTGCCTTTCAGTATTATTCTTCTGCCCATGGACCTATTATATAAATAGAAGCGGCAGAACTTGCACTCTTTATTGCAAGGCTCCAGCAGTCTTAAGCGAAACCTATCCTTAAAAGACTTTGCGGTTGGGCACAACCTTGTCGTTGAGATATATGCGTAAGGATAATAGAGAGAGGCATCCATCTTGCTGTCCCGGAGACTTCTCAGGCCTAAAGGCAGATTGTCCAGCTCTACCCTGCTTATGCCGTAAGCACAAAGAAGGCCTGCAACATCGCCTCTGTCTAAGTGGCAATAAGACAGGTGTTCTATTAAATCCCGGGGCAAATGTTTTTTAATTTTTTCTATCCGAGGGCCCCGTTTCTGGCGGTTGAGCAATCTGCCTAAAACAGGCTTTATACTGTAGCCTTTATTCTTTATCAGTTCCAACACTCCGAAATCATTTATAACAATCTCGATATTCTTATTATTTAAGAAATATAGAATGCGGCCCAATTTTTCAATGCCTGAATCGGTGACAAAAGGGCTGACAAAAGTGAAGGCAATATTTTTAGACTCAGATATATTCAACGCTTCTTCTACTTCATAAAGCTCCGGAATAAGATGTTCGCAAAATTCGTTGCCGTAGTAAATCCTCTTAAAGCCGCTCAGTATATCATCTTTAAGCAGTTTTATTTCAGAACAATATATCGCTTTCTCTATCTGTGGTAGCATATTTGATTGCACCTATAGCCATAGTTTTCTTCAAAGAGCCGCTGTATTTTAGCCTGGAACTCTTCAACAGAACTGCATCCGTGCGCAATCTTTATAGCTCTTTTGACAAAAATAATGTCTTTTACTTTCCTAGCTGTTTTGTAATTTCTGCCTACAATTTTTAAGGCTGTAATATCCAACTTCAAAAAATCATATATTTCACAAGCCCGGCAAGGATCTATACCCGTATATAAAGAAAAGTAGCTCTTGATATTTCTTTTTACTCTGCCAATATCGCCTATTGCTATGTTACCGCTGATATCTATCTTGTAATCCAATAAACAAGCGCTGTCTATGCCTACAATGAACCTGGCCATTGCAGAAAACAAAGCCGGGCTCTGCCTGCATTTATCTAAAATACCGAGATCTAAATTCATTTTTTTAAACAGTTTCCAAAGCCCGAAATTTTTCTGCTCTTTTACCCCGTGATGAAAAGTGCAAAAACCATCTATGTTTTTGCAGCCGCTATTTAAAATAAAAACTTCGAATTCCATATCGGGGTGGTTCTTTTTAATCTGGCTAATTTCGCTTAAATCTAGCTGCCTCGGCAATGTTATTCTTAGAGGGCTGAACCGGCGGTAGAAAGATGCGGCCTGAGAGTTCAATGTCGCTGCGCAAGTACTGACTATTGTTTTAACGGAGTAGTTATTCTTAATGTGTTCCATAATGCCGATATCGGCAACTATTAAACCGTCTACTCCGGAATTAACTATCTCCTCTATCTCTTTAATCAAATATTCAAATTGGCAGGGAGAGTAAAAAGCATTCAAGGTACACCAAACTTTTATGCCGCAATTACGCGCTTCTTTTACTATTGCTTTTAATTGTAGGTAGCTTCTTAGGTTAGCCGAACTCCACTCTCTTCTGTTGGCAGATGCTATGTTAGTATATTTTTTCTGCCAGAGTCCCGATATAACACCACAGTAAATCTCATCTGCGCCGGCATTTTTTAGTTTTTCAAGTTCGGCTATATTATTTAAAGGCGCTAAAATTTTCATTCAGTAATCTATCCCTCAATACATTGTCAAGCGCGCCGGAATCTTCTACTCCCAGCTCTAAAGAGACTGCCCCTTTACCGCAGTTTAAAGAAATTTTTTCATCATAGCTATAGCTGTCACAGGCCGATATAAATCCTATTAAGAGAAAATTATCCGGAATTGCTGAAATATCAAATCCATTTTTAAGAAGATAGCTGAGTTTTTTGAATTTTACAAAATAAGCCAAAAACCTTGGTGTTAAAAAATAAGGCCATAGTCTTAGAGCAGACAGCCTAAAATCCAGCTTTCCTTTTTTTGCCAAAATAAATTCTATTTTGTCTTCGATGGCTTTTAAATTTAAAATACGGCTTATTGGTAAAGCGGAGCCTTTCTTGCGTAAAATAATATAGTGTTGATTATAAAAACATTTTCGGGATTTAAATATTTTCAACATTAAATAATACAGCTTTAGAAATCTCCTGATATCGTTTCTGTTAAAAAGATCCGGAACTTGTTTCTCTATAATATCGACCAGTTCATCGGGCATATAAAACAGATCTTGTTCTAAGCCCCGCGCACGCCCAAGAAAACGGCAACCCAAAAAGAATACTTCTTTAATAAAACTGTTTTTAAGCCCGAAATCCAAAATCTTAGCCATCTCTTTCTCGTTGACACCTCTTAGAATAGTTGCTTTTAAATCTACGCTGAAGCCGTCCTGTTTAAGATTTATTAATGCTTTCATCTTGGCATCCAAAAGGCTCTTGCCCCTTATTTTCAAATAAACCTCATCATCAAAACCGTCAAATTGAAGATGCACCTCTTTTAATCCTGCATCTTTAAGTTTTTTTACATATTCTTGCTCAAGCAGCTTGATTCCGTTTGTATGGAGCTCAGGAATATTGCCGCTTTTAACAATCATCTCTATGATTTCCGGCAAATCTTCTCTTAAAGTAGGCTCTGCGCCCATTAGGCCTATCTTATAGCCTTTTTTGCCAATAAGGAATTCTGCCAATTTATCTTTGGGGAAATCAAGCATAGCCCGCTTATTTGAGTTAGCCAGACAGATAGGGCAATTGAGATTGCAGCGGTTTGTTATATTTACAAGATAGTCTTTTTGGGGCAGACTGTTTTCAAAAAGGGAAAAATAAACATTGTGGATGGATCTGTAATATTGAGGGTGTTGCGAGATAAGAAGTTCGAAATCGCCGTCTCTTGAGCAGCGTTTTTCCAAATATATTCTTTTTTCTTTCTCAATTACTGCCGCCTCTATTTTCGATAAACAGACAGGGCAAAAAGATGTTGTTTTCCTTATTAACTCTTTCATCTTCTCATGGCCGAGAACCAGTCAAAAATTGTACCGATTTTTAAAGAAAAAATATTATTATACTCTACATAACATGAGGCTGCGCAGGATTTACAATCCGGTGATTGCAAAGAATCGAAGGCTTTCTTGAAACCATTGCCTAAGACATTAATACCCTCTATTTTATTGATAAGAAGCGAGCAGGGATAAAGGTCGCCGTTAACATCGATATTGCAGAAAAGCTTGCCGGCAAGGCAGCTCATGCCGCCTATCTTATATTGAGATACCGGGCTATCGTATGCAGGCCAACGCAATAAATAATAAAGATAGCTGAAAGACGACGCTACAGGATACCCTTTCTTTTTGAAACCAATAATTTTCATTATAGCATCTCTGATTTCGTCGTCCTTGGGCATAATATATTTATAGCCAGGAGCAAGAAATTCATTATGGTGCAATATCTGAAAAGTTGTTTTAAAATTATATTTTTTAGCCAGTTGAATCAAATCCTCTATTCTGTCAATATTGTATTTATTAAGAACCGTAATTGTCCAAACAGGTAATTTATCTTTTAATAACTCCAGTGCCCGTATCACTTTTTTAAAGCTTCCTTTACCTCTTGTTGTATCGTGAACTTCGTCCGGGCCATCTAAACCTACGATTATATGATTAATATGCTCGATCTGCTTGATCTTGTCCGGTATAAGGTGCCCATTGGTATCCATTGTCGTATAAAAACCTTTACCTGCCGAATATCTTACAATCTCGGCTATATCGTCTCTAATTAACGGTTCTCCTCCCCAGAAAGCAAGCCTCTGGCAACCCAATAATTTCAAATCATCCATTATCCGGAATATATCTGAGGTCTTCAGTTCAGTACTATTTCTTTCTGGTATAGAGCAATAAATACATTTCGATGTGCATCTATCGGTAAGAGCAAGCATCACATTAAGAGGAATTTTAGAATTAAAAAGCTTGTATTCAAGAGAAGAGGCTCCCATATTGAAAAGGTTTCTAATTCTCATGCCAATAAATAATAATAGATTGACGTGGATAATCTTAACTTAAAATATTATAAATTACGAGGATATATCTTTTGCCGTTTGAAATGCATTGATAATACATTCGTCGATGTTGTTATACCAGAAAAGACCGCCCCTGCCGGCGAATTTTAAA
>JAQUNS010000098.1 GCA_028717465.1 Candidatus Omnitrophota bacterium | reverse complement strand
AATAAAAAACTAAAGACGGTAAACATATATATATAATAAAACTGGTTAAACCTTTTACGAAATCATCTTTAAAAAAATTGGATTTCCTGGCTACATACCCGCCCAACACTAAAAAAGCTACCTCAGAGAGAGCAGCTAAAAGTCCGGAGTTAAAATTTAACGATTCCATAATTAGAAAACCACGCTAAAAATCTTAAGCAAAACCATCTTTTTAAAAATACCGGTAATAAATCCTTCTTTTGTCATAGCATAGAAATTCCGGTTTAAATTGCCGAGAGGGGGACTTGAACCCCCACGGAGTTACCCACATGGTCCTGAACCATGCGCGTCTGCCGTTCCGCCATCTCGGCTTAATCGGTTATCAAATAAAATCAACAGTAAGATATTCTATAGAAGAACAAACCTTACGTCAATCTAAGAGAAATATTGGGTTAAATCTAGAAAGATTTTTATTTTTATCTGCTGACTATCGATAGGCACTAAAAAGCGCTACTCTTCCGGAGAAGTCTGAATTATTGAAATTCTGAAGTCTGCTTCTAGGTAGGGGATGGTTTCGGGGTTTCTCCTGACATTGAGTTCTTCTATATTAAGAAGATATTTTGCTTTTTGCAATATATCAAAAAAATTCATCAGGTCGGCATATCTGCCCTGGCAATAGACTCTAAACTGCCTCTTATAATAACCTTCTTTGATCTGCTCTAAAGGAATAATGTCTATTCTCATATTTTTCAGGCCGTATTCAGAGCTAAACTCAGTAGAAAAATTTTCAAGCAACCTTACAAATTCAGTCGTATCCAACTTGTGAGGCATAAGGTCAGAGAACTTTAAAGTCTTAGATTCTATATTCAACTTATTGCGATTATAGTCTGTAACTGCTTCGAGCATAGCTCTGTTTCTTTTGCTTTCTCCTGAAGCAATTTCAATTCTATTCCTGTACTCTTCTATCGCATTTCTAGTTTTAACAATAAGGCTGTAATAAATCATTACCCCGGCAATAACTCCCAAGACTACATAGACAACTACAGTTAAAAAATCCTGGTTAGTCTTGGGAACCAGCTTTTTCATAGCTCTCTCTTTTTTAAAATTTTAGAATTAATATACCCGGCTATAGTGTAGGGATGGCCTCTAACTTCTCCGATTGTTACTTTGCCTGATCTCTTAATTTCAAACTTAACATTTTCAAACATGCTGGATTCTTCCAGGCTCAGCCTTACTTTCCTGAGAGTCAGCTGGGCGTCCGGATAAGTCCCTTCGTAATCACCCTGAATCTGAAACACCATAGATTTTTCCTTGTCAAAGCCTATCCAAAAATCAGATATAACCATAGTGGGGTCGATAAGCTTAGATAGTTCGGTAAAAATATCTTCCCACTTTATATAATGATTCTGGAGCTCTTGGAAATCTTTTTCTAGCTTGAGATATTCACTCTGCTTAGCGCTTATTTCTTGATATTCTTGATCCAAATTAACAGGATAATTTTTTATTTCAAACTCAAGCTGGCTAAGTTGTTTCTCCTGAGAACCTAACCTTCCTCTGTAGCCAATATGAATATAGTATATAGTTGCATAGATAAGCAGAAATACGCCCGCCACCTCAAGATGCATCCTCTTGCCAAGCTTCTCTCTTTCTACCTTTGGCATAAGGTTTAGTCTTGATTTTAAACTAGGCACTAACGCACACCCTAAACAGGAGGCATAAAGATGGTACTGGATTTTGAAATCATCGTCTGACTGGACATCATTTGAAAACGGCAGAATATCCACTTCCAGCTTGAGCCTGCTTTTCAAAACTTCATTTATCTTGCCGACCGTTAATCCCGCTCCGGTAAGCACTATCTTTGTTATTTTTTCTCCGGCCCCAAATTTTTCCTGATAAAATAGAATTGAACGCTGGAGCTCTGCCCTAAGTTTGTCCAAAAACTTGCCTATTGATTTTTTGTAGTGCTGGGCATACTCGTCTTTGGGGTAGCTATCGGTATCAAAACCATAGCTGTTTAAAAAATTCTCTACATCTTTTTCTGAAACTTTAAGCTCCTGGGAGACCAGATTTATGATATTTCCTAAAGTTACATACATACTTCTTACAAATTTCAGCTGGCCGCCTTTTATGATAACCATAGAAGTCAACTCGTATCCGATATCCACAAGAACAACATTGCTTAGCTCCGGATATAGATTGGCAACAAGGCTATATAAAGAATATACCTTAACAGTAAAAACACTGGATTTTATGCCCAGATAAGAAAGATGGCCATAATAGTCGTTAAGCTTATCGATATCGGTCAGTATAGTAAGGACGTCCTGGACTTTGCCGCTCTTTTCAGTCCTATCGTTTAATTTCAGATATTCTATCTTGCTGTTTATCTCTTCCTGAATAACAGATGTTTTTTTAATCTCCCGCTCTAAAAATTGGACTATATCCCTTCCCTTGATAGCAGGGATTGTAAGAATCGAAGACGCTGCGTCTTTAGCGGGTACCATTAAAGATGCCAGCGCATTGGCGTAGCTTCTACCTTTAAGCTCTTCCCGAAGCTTATTAAGAAGTATGTCCCAGTCAACGACTCTCTCTTTTGTCTTCTCGCCTCCAGGCAGAGTAAGCATAGGAATGGGTATGTTTTTATAGTAACTTATGTTATATCTACCCGGCGAGACAACATCGACTTCGACTATTTTCAGGTCTTCTTTTCCTAATTCAAACCCTACATATTTCTTGCTTTTCATAGATTGTTCAATTCTATCAAAAAACTAAAAATATAAAAACATTTTTCCATAATTTTTGACTCATAACATATATTCAAAAGCGCATAAAGCCAGGCTAATCAAAGACCAGCTTTTTAATTACCGCCAGTTCTTTCTGGTACAATATTCCGTCTTCGACAAAACTACGGTAAGAATCGGGCCCGATATTTAAAATGTCCGCATATTCACATATAGCTCCGGTTATTTTTTCTGAAGATGTATATTCTGAATATGACGAAGCAGGCCAATCCTGTGGCCTTTCGACTAGGCCGATCGTAACCGGGTTTAGATGGATATATCTTGTTAAATGAAGAAGCTGATCATCTGAACTAACCAAAACCTTCCTGGTGCGCCCCTCCCACAGCGGGCCTTTTCTCTTGTATTTAATATTAAAGTAATGGGTGTAACTGTTGAGTATATTATTGATAAAAGTTGAAAAACCGTTCTCTTTAAGCGGTTTTAAAATCAGATGCAGGTGGGTCGGCATAATGCAATACGCAATTATCTGAATAATTTTATCCGCGCCTTTTGAGATCTGGCTAAAACATTCATCAAAGCCGTATTGTTCTACTTTTTTGCTTTTTACAAAACGCGAAAATTTAAAAGGCAGGCTCTCGACTTGATAATATTTAAGCCTTAACTTCATCGAATATAATTCACTGTCAACGTTAAATATTCTATAGCCGGCGATACTTTTGTTGAAAACATGATAGGTCTCTCCTACAACAGCATTATCGTTTTCCATATCTCCTCCCCCTTTTTTCCGCTGAGGCAGCGGAAAAAAGGTAATACATAAATTTGTTTTAATATACCTTAAATTACAGGGCTTTTGCAATCAAAAACTTTTCCCCCATTTTTCCGCTGAGGCAGCGGAAAAATGGGGCGGGAAAAAAGAGATAGAAAATAGAGGCAGCAAAAGCAGATTAAAATTGTTTAAAGTCCGCGGGGAAGGATGTCATCACCAGCGCCGGAGTCATCGGACCTGTTCGGGCCGTAAGAATAAAAGTAATAGACGGTTTTACCGCCAACCGTTTTAGAATCCAGGATATATTCGTTCTGCCAAGCATCGTATTTAAAAGCATAGTTATGTAAATCGAAATAATCCCTAGGGTAGCCGGGATTTTGGTAGCGGTAAACTATCTCCTCTGGAGAAAGGGTAATCCGATAAATACGTAATTCATCAATATAACCGTTAAACTTATATGAGGTATTCAACCCCCAACCGCTGATGGTAACTTGAGACGTTACAGTTCTAGAACCAGGGCCGGTACCAAACTGATGTACTATAGTTTTCTTATCTCCGTTGACCCATAGCTCTGCATTACTGTTGTCCGGAGCTGCATTAGGGAAAATCGCAACAATATGATGCCAGCTATTTTTTAAAAAATCTGTGCCCAAAATACCTTCTATATTACTATTGCCGGTATTAAAACCAAAAGCATTGTTATTAAGCCAGAGATCGTAAGAGGTATTCCAGCCAAACGGCATCTGGTTATTGCCTCCCTTCCAATACATCCAGAACTCCACTGTATTTTTTGCTCCGGCAGTAGTATTTACAGAGACATTGTTCACCTGTACATAATACCCGGAACCGCCGAAATTACCGGCTCTGCCTACTTTACCGCTGCTCGTTGTGGTAGCATTGCCATAG
>JAQUNS010000097.1 GCA_028717465.1 Candidatus Omnitrophota bacterium | reverse complement strand
AACTGGAGAATAATGCCGGCAGCCAGTTTGACCCGAAAGTAGTCCAAGAGACGGTCCGTATCTATAGGTGAAACTAGAGCTCTTAATCTTATCTTTTGTCCAGGGCATTGCCGAATTCCTTCCTATAAGCAGTTCAGGCCACTTGGTGTTGTTGGCTGAGGCGTTTAACTTAAAAACAGACAGGCTGTCTTTCGTTGTATTTCTGCATATAGCTACGCTGGCTTCAGTGATAGTATATTTTTTTCCTGTAATCATAAGGTTTGCAAAAGAAAAATACGGCATTGCGAATATAGCTTTTGCTTTTTTTGCAACCGCGTCTATCTCTCTTGCCATAAAAAATTATACACGTTATTTTTATAACGATACAAATCTGTATATGCTGGGAGTTTTTTTCCTGGTATCAGGAGCATGCTTATTTTTATCTGATTTTAAAAAAACAAATTTTAAATCCATAACCGTTAAGACAGCTGCTTTAATAGGCATTGCCCAGGGTTTTGCGCTTTTGCCGGGAATATCCCGTTCCGGAATTACTATAGCAGTTGCCCTGCTTTTGGGCTCAAAGAGACAAGAAGCTTTTGAGTTTTCTTTTCTTTTGGCCATTCCGACAGTAGCCTGCGCCGGGATTTATGAATTTGTTCAAAGTCCGGATCAGCTGTGTTTTAACTGGGCTTATCTGGTTTATTTTTTGACAGCTTTTTTGTTTGGTATTCTATCCTTGCATTTTTTGAAAATATTTATTTTAAGAAAGAAACTTTCAATTTTCGGAATCTATTGTTGTATAATAGGTCTAGTAACATTATTTTTAGGAGGATAATATGGTCCACATAGGAATCATAGGAGCTTTAGGGTATACCGGTAAAGAGATAATACATTATCTCACCAGGCATAGAATGGTAAAAATAGTTAGGCTCTGGGATAAAGCCGTAAAAGACAGCGGCGAGAGCCTGGATGCGATATTCCCTGAATTTAAGAATATTCTGGATATAAAAGTAGAGCATTTCCACAAAAAGGACCTGGAAAACATAGATGTTGTTTTTTTATCACTGCCTCATACCGTATCGATGGGCATTGCTTCTGAAATTTCGGATAATGTAAAACTGATAATAGACCTTTCGGCAGATTACCGGTTTAAAGATAGCAATGTTTATGAAAAATGGTATCAGACAGCCCACAAGGATAAGGATAATTTAAAAAAATCTGTTTATGGATTACCCGAGATAGCAAGAGATAAAATAAAAGGTTCTAAATTTATTGCAAACCCCGGCTGTTATCCGACCAGCATGATTTTAGGGCTCTATCCTTTGGCTGAATCCGGCCTGCTTAAAGATGCTCAGGTTATCGTGGACTCTAAGACCGGTTCTTCCGGAGCGGGCAGAAAAGCTTCTTTAGGATTGATATTCTCTGAAATCAATGAAAACTTAAAGCCGTATAAAATAAACCAGCACCAGCATATGCCGGAAGTCACGGCATTTTTTAAAGAAGAGTTTAAGTTAAATTTTGATTTAAGTTTTGTTCCCCAGATTATTCCTATTAGCAGGGGGATTATCAGCATGATATATGTTATTTTTAAAGATAAAAACAGAAAAGATTTTCGCAAGATTTATGAAGACTGCTACCAGAAAGAACCTTTCATAAGGCTGTGCAAGAAGGGCGAAGTCCCGGAGCTGAAAAACGTGGCCAATTCTAATTTTTGTGATTTAGGCTATTTGGACTACGTAAACGACAATACTTTTTTGATAATTTCAGCGATTGATAATCTGGGCAAGGGCGCCGCATCTCAAGCTGTGCAGAATATGAATATTGCGCTTGGCTTTGATGAAAGAGAGGCTTTATTGTGAATCTGCCCAAAGGTTTTAAATACAACGGCATTTGTAGCGGCATTAAAAAAAAGGATAAGGATCTGGGCATAATCATAAGCGATTGCAATGCTGTGGCCGCAGGGTTGTTCACTAAAAACGAATATAAATCCGAGTCTGTCCTGGTCTCTAAAGACCATGTAAGATCAGGCCGGGTGAAAGCGATAGTCGTTAACAGCGGCTGTGCTAACTGCGGTTTGGGTGAAAGAGGGAAAAAATCAGCTTTGAGCATATGCAATGCAGCTGCCAGAATATTGGGTTGCGAAAAGAGCGAAGTTTTAATTGCCTCTACCGGATCAATAGGCCTGCCCTTAGATGACAAAAAGATAGCAGCCGGCTTAAATAAATTGATCTCCGGCTCCTCAAGCAGCAAGGCTGAAGATTTCGCACGGGCAATTATGACTACGGACAGGTATCTTAAGATTAAATCGGTTAAGTTAAAAAGCGGGGCTGTTATAACAGCTATTGCAAAAGGAGCCGGAATGATAGAGCCTAATATGGCGACAACGCTTTCGTTCCTGCTGACCGATGCCAAAGTAAAAAAGCCTTTTTTGCGCAGCGTTGTAAAGTCGGCTATAGCTATGACTTTTAACAGGATATCTGTTGATAACGACCAGAGCACCAACGATACTTTTATAGCCCTGGCTAACGGCTCTAGCGGGATAGATATTGAAAACTCCTCCGCCAACAGAGATGAATTCATAAAAGGAGTCTTTGGAGTTCTTTCTGAGTTAGCGTATATGATAGTTGAAAACGGCGAAGGTGCAACTAAGGTCGTTAAAATAGAGGTTAAATCTGCAGCAAGTAAGGCGATGGCTGAGAAGATATGCAGAAAGCTTTCCGGCTCCATGCTGTATAAGAGTTCTCTTTACGGAAACAGCGCTAACTGGGGCAGAGTTTTATCCTCGGTCGGATCATTGAATCTTGGCCTTAACAGAGGATATGATATATATTACGGCGGCATCAAAGTTGTTAAAGACGGCCTCAGCCTGTATAATAACAGAGCTAAGGCCCAGAGATACCTGAAAGACAATAAAGAGGTTAGGATAAGTCTGGATTTAAAATGCGGCGATGCAGAATACTGGATTTACACTTCTGACTTAAGTCCGGACTATGTTAAATTAAATACTTAGAAAATAATAACAACCATGATTACTCAGAATAGGATTGGATTACAGAGATTAAAAAGCAGCGGAGAAGATATAAAAATCTGTGTAACCGGTTTTATAAACCTGTGCAATCAATAGAAAAGGTTAGATAAATTATGGAAGATTTGATAAAGAAAGCCCAAATTCTGGTAGAGGCTTTCCCTTATATTGAAAAGTTTAAAGGCAAAATAATCGTTATTAAATATGGCGGCAGAGCTTTGCTGAGCGAGCAGGCCAAAGGCAACATTTTAGAAGACATTGCCTTTATGTCTTTAGTCGGTATAAAGCCGGTAATAGTCCACGGCGGAGGCCATAAGATAACAGAGTCTATTGCTCAGGACGGAGGAGTCTCTAAATTTGTGGACGGCAAGCGCGTAACGGACAAAAAAACAATGCAGGTAGTTTATAAAGTTTTAAAGGACATGAATAAGGATTTAGTGCAGGAGCTGATAAGTTTTAGAGGCAGGGCAGAGAGTGTTGATCCTAAAATATGCAAAAATGTCCGTGTTAAGCAGGAGTCCAAGAAATTAGGATATGTCGGAGTTATTGAGAGAATAAAACCGGACGGCATCGTTAAAATGACAGATTCAGGATTTGTGCCTGTCATTATGCCTGTAGGCCTGGACAGCAAAGGCAGCCTGTACAACATAAACGCAGACGACATGGCCTCAGAAGTTGCCATAAGCTTAAAGGCCGATAAGCTTGTCCTGCTTACAGACGTAAAAGGAATTTTGAGAGAGAAGAGCGATGAGGATAGCCTTATATCCAGCCTCCATGTAGCCGAAGTTGACGAATTAATAAAGATAGGCGTGATATCGTCCGGCATGATACCCAAAGTCAAGGCCTGCCTGAATGCTTTAAATAGAGGCGTCAAAAAAACCCACATCTTAGACGGCAGGGTTCCCCATGTTATTCTGCTGGAAGTATTTACAACCGCAGGCGTGGGAACCGAGATGGTCCAATAGCACTTAAACCTACTCTTTAATCCTACCTTTAAGAAATTTAACTTATAATTGGCATGTTTTTTGCCTGTTATGAATAAATATAATAGGAATATGAATATGAGAATAGCGAGACATGTTTTGATGGTATTAATGTTATTATTATTTTTAACGTGGCAGTACTTTTATGCTCAGATACCAGCATTTGATCTGGAATGTCCACCAGCAGGATCAGTAGAAACAGCAACAACAATAAAAATAACAGGTGCCCCATATGATCCAGATACTTACTATGTAGATATGTTTCAAATAAAAAATTCTGTTTTTATCGATGTTTTAATAGATGATAGATATCAACTTCCTTATGACCATATAACAACCGGGTTTCCCGCCAGCAGATATGTCAATCCATCTTCTGCTGGACTCTGGTTGGTCTATTTAATAAATATTTTCATGGGCGATAT
>JAQUNS010000096.1 GCA_028717465.1 Candidatus Omnitrophota bacterium | reverse complement strand
CCATGCATGATACTGCATGGGCATGTAAGTTATCTATCTTGACTGATTTTTTATCCGATCCGCCGATAAAATTTTTTGAAAAATTATTTAAAGCATCATCTTCTTTAGATACGGCGATGATGTCGTAATCTATCTTGAGCATATCAAGATACCGTTTTAGCATGTTCTGATAATTCTTAGAGCAACTCTCTTGTGAAAAATCGCCAAAGTCCGGGCTTAAATAAAACTGGTTGTCTTTAGCTATAGCAAAAGCAGCTCTTTTGGTGCACCCTAAGGCCAAAACCGGCCTGGAAACAGAATTTCCGAAAATCAAAGGATTCGGCAAATAACCCTTTGATCTTTTAATCATAAACTCTTTGCTTAAACTGCCGTCTTTAGCTATAAAAACCATGGTCTTAGATTCAGGATAGGCAGAACATTGCTCCCTGTCATCGGTAATAACAGCCCGCGGAACATAAGAAATAGCCAAAGGCTCCATATCGTTAAAATCTTTAACGTAAAGAGGAAAATCAATGCCTTTCAAAATAACATAAAACAACCCTGAATAAGGCAGCTGGAACTTAAAATATTTATCGCCAGTATAGAGTAAGTCCGGAATTCTGCTATCCTCTAAAAGCCTCAGCTGTAACACAGGCCTGCGATAAGAAGCCAGCAACTCCTTTTCTCTGTCGTTTATCCTGGCATATTCCTGGGCCATTTTAATGCCTTTAATCATCAAGAACGGCTCTGAATTAATAGGTAAATTTGCAATAGCTTTAACGGCGTCTGGGGACAATAAATTGCATAACACTCTATATCCCGATAAATCCTTTACGGTTAAAATTGCACCCGATTTCAATAATTCCACAGCCTTATCTAAGGCCTCCTGGGACTGATATCTGTATTCTCCGGAAGAGAGCGCAGCGTTTAATGTTATTTTAGGCCCGCAATCCCAGCAGGATATAATCTGGTCATTAAACCTTCTATCGGCTGAGTCCTGAAGCTCTTTGCTGCATTTTGGACAGATATCAAACTCGCTCATCACTGTATTCTTTCTTTCATAAGGCATGTTTTTTAGTGCTGCAAAACGAGGGCCGCACTGGCTGCAGCTTATAAAAGGATAAAGGTATCTTCTGTTTTTAGGATTAAACAGGTCCTCTAAGCAGTCCGGGCAGACAGCTGTGTCGGAAGTTAATGCAGAAGGCTCTCTGTCTTGATGCTCTGATTCTACTATTTTAAAATCTTCATATCCTGAATATTCGATCAACTCAACTTTTATGGATTCTATTACTGTAGAGTGGGGCTTCTCTTCATAAATTTTGGAAATAAAGTCATAGATCACATCTCTATCGCCTTCAATATCGATAAAAACACCGTAAGGCCCGTATTTCAGGCAGCCGCAAAGATGCTTTCTTTCCGCTAAGCGCAAAATAAAGTTTTTAAAACCAACGCCGGAAACCATGCCTCTGATGCCAACACAAAAAGCATCTTTGCTTTTTATTTTACCTTTTTTTGGCTTTATTCTTAGCATTATTATATATCGAATACTATCTTGACCTGATAAACACCATCTTCATCCTTTATAGAAACACCGCTGTAGGTAGCTGCTTTTATATCATGCTCCACCGCATGCTTATTCAGATTAAATCTCTCTCCTTTACACAAGCACGTCAGCCTCCTGTCGGTTAACTCTATAATATCAAAATCAGAAAATACCATCTTTTTAGCAGAAAAAAGATATATCAATTCGTTTAACCACCTGATCAAAAGATCATCTTTATCTATGCCCTTAACCGAAATACGCCTATCTATATCTTTGCTGATATTGCCTACTCCGGCGATAAGGTCAGATAGAGCCAAAGAGGAATTTTGATATAAGGATTTTAAATTTTTTCCTGAAACGTATATTCTTAAATCAGCAGTATGGGGAATCAGTTTATAAAACTTGGGCATAAAATTAAAAATAAAATATCAAAAATTAAAATTCAAAAAGCTGCAAATACAGCTTAAATGTTTAAAATTAGTAAACTTATATATTCTTGATATTTGATTTTTAATATTTTATATTTCTTTTTACATGAGCCGCCGGAGGCTCGAACTCCGGACACCCGCCTTAAAAGGGCGGTGCTCTACCTACTGAGCTAGCGGCTCATAAAAATTTGATGTTTTATCTCACAAATAAAACCTTTTATCAATAAAAAAATGCCTACTTTAGATATCGGGATAGATTTAGACCGCCGTAAAAAATTAAACTTCGAGAACTTCTTTCTCTTTGGCTGCTATTATGCCATCTACCTTTTTAATATGGTTGTCCGTTATCTCTTGAATCTCTTCTTGAGCTTTAAATTTTTCGTCTTCGGTTATCTTAGAATCTTTTTCCAGTTTTTTAATGCCCTCATTGGCATCGCGCCTTACATTGCGCATGGCAATCTTGCTGTCCTCTGAAATCTTTCTTATCAATTTGACTAAATCCTGGCGCCTCTCTTCTGTCAAAGCAGGCAATATAATTCTGATCATTTTACCGTCATTGTTGGGCGTTACGCCAAGCTCTGATTTTAAAAAAGCCTTTTCTATTTCTGATATAGCCTTAGGGTCCCAAGGCTGAACCAAAATAACTCTCGGTTCCGGTATCGTTATAGATGCTATCTGTTTCAGCGGCACAGAAGAGCCGTAGTAATCAACCTTGATATTTTCAACCAAGGCCGGCGTAGCCCGCGAGGTACGTAAAGTTGCAAACTCGGCCTTGAGAGCTTCTATGGTTTTATCCATTTTCACTTTAATATCGCTCAATAAGGCTTTTAGCTCCATAGATTAAACTCCTTTTAATTCTTGACTATAGTACCTATGCTGTCTCCGAGCACGGCTTTTTTAATATTTCCTTTCTTAAAAAGGTCAAATACTATGATCGGGAGCTTTTTTTCCATGCATAAGGTTACGGCTGTTGCATCCATAACTTTTAATTTTTTATTTAGAACATCAATATAATTTAATTGCTTAAATTTCTTTGCATTCTTATTCTTAAGCGGGTCTGAATCATAAACTCCGTCAACCTTAGTACCTTTCAATATAGCCTCAGCGCCTATCTCCATAGCGCGCAATGCCGCTGTAGTATCGGTCGTAAAATAGGGATTTCCTGTCCCGCAAACAAATATGACAATCCTGCCCTTATCAAGATGCCTTACGGCACGCCTTCTTATATAAGGCTCTGCCAAAGCCCGCATAGTTATAGCGCTTTGCACTCTGGTGGGCACTCCTTTTCTTTCTAAGACATCCTGCAGGGCCAAGCCGTTTATAACTGTGGCAAGCATGCCCATATAATCGGCTGTTGCCCTATCCATGCCCTTGCTAGAGGCAACCTCTCCCCTGAAAATATTGCCGCCTCCGATTACAACAGCTATCTCAACACTTAGTTTGTATACATCCTGGAGTTGTTCGGCTACAGACGAAATGGAATCTAAATCTATGCCGTAGCCTTTTTGAGACTGGAATGCTTCGCCGCTTATTTTTAAAACTATCCTTTTATACTTGGGCTTGCCCATGCCTTAATATTATTCTCCTGCAGAGAAACGGGCGAATCTTTTGACCACTATATTTTCTCCGAATTTAGCCACTTTATCAGTAATCAAATCTTTAATCATAACGCTGTCGTCTTTGACAAAACTCTGGTCCATTAGACAGCTCTCTTTATAAAAATCCTCCAGTTTTCCTGTGGCTATTTTATCTAAAACATTAGCTGGCTTACCTTTAAACTGAGCTTTTAAAATATCTTTCTCTTTCTCAACGATTTCACCCGGCACTTCGTCTCTGCTTATATACTTAGGGTTCTTTGCCGCAATCTGCATAGCTATATCATGGGCTAAACCTTTAAACTCTTCATTTTTGGCAACAAAATCTGTTTCGCAGCTTAGCTCTATTATTACGCCCAGCTTAGCGCCTGTATGGATATAACAATCTATTATACCCTCCTTAACGGTACGGGAGGATTTTTTTTCTGCGACCCGAATCCCTTTTTTCCTTAAAACTTCTATTGCCTTGTCGATATTTCCGCCGGCATCGCTGAGCGCAACTTTACAATCTACAACACCGGCACCTGTTTTATCCCGTAAAATACGGATATCCTCCATGGAATTGCTCATCGGTCTTGCTCTCCTTTTTTGCTTTTCTTACGCGCCTTTAATCTGTCTTCTTTTTTCTCGTCGCCATCTTTTAATGCAACTTTTTCTATTATCTCTTCTTCGTCAATGTCAATATTCACCGAATCTTCTTTGCCGGATCTTTTGCCTAACCTGGCGCTTGCTCCGCCGTTAACATAAAATCTTCTGCCTTCAATAGCGGCATTAGCAATATAGGAAGTTATCAGTTTGGTAGATTTAATAGCATCGTCATTCCCGGGAATTAAATAGTCCAGTAAAGTTGGATCGCAATTAGTATCTATTATG
>JAQUNS010000095.1 GCA_028717465.1 Candidatus Omnitrophota bacterium | reverse complement strand
ATATTGTATGGAGATGAAGATCTGCTTCTTTATTCATTAAGAAAACCGGATTTTTGGGGGCATTCAAAACGTATTATCTTATCTAAAATTCCGTTTACAAACCTTCCGGAATCATTGTCGCCATATTTTTTAGCCAGCTCTATAGCCTCATTAAGCGTCACTCTGGGCGGAATATTTTCGCAATATAAAATCTCGTATACCCCCAGACGCAAAACATTCCTATCAATAACAGCCATCCTCTCTAACTCCCAGTTAAAAGCATGCTTTTCAATAATAGAATCTATCTGAGCGATGTTTTCACGAGTCTCTTTTATGAGGCGGGAACTGAACTTTTTTACCTCAGAGTCTTTTTCATCTTTTAAGATGCTCTCTGTAGCTTCTGAGCAGGGCTGTTTTCCTATATCAATCTGATAAAGAACTTTAAGCGCCGCCTCGCGTGCTTTGGTACGCTTGCGCATAGAAAACCTCGATATATAAAATACTCTAAATTACTTGATCTTTTTATAGAGATTGGCCATCTCTATTGCTGATAAAGCTGCCTGACGGCCCTTGTTGCCATCTTTAGAGCCGGCCCTTTCAATAGCCTGTTCTAAGGTCTCAGATGTTATGACCCCGAAACTCACCGGAATATTCAAATCAAGGCTCAGCTTTGCAACGCCTTTAGAAACCTCAGAAGCCACATATTCAAAATGAGGAGTCTCTCCGCGTATAACAGCCCCTAAACAGATTATGCCGTTATACTTTTTGTTTTTGGCAACTTGATTCACGACAGCCGGTATCTCAAATGAACCGGGGCACCAGAAAACATCTATGTCTTTATCCTCTACCCCGTGTGAGATAAGTGTATCCTGGGCTCCGCTAAGCAGTTCATTCGTAATAAATTCGTTAAACCTGGATATAACAATCCCAAACTTCAACCCTTTTGCTATTAAATCTGCCTTGACCTCTTTCATCTTCCACCTCCTAATGAGCACAGATGAACACAGATTTATTAAACACACAGATAGGCACAGATTTTATCTGCGATAATCTGCGAATTTTTATCTGCGATAATCTGCGAATTTTTTACACATTATTTAAATCATGCCCTAATTTTTTCTTCTTTGTCTCCAGGTACTTTCTATTCATCGTGTTCGGCTCGACCTCAATCGGAACTCTCTCTGTCACCTCTAAACCGTAACCTTCTAAGCCTATAATCTTTCTGGGATTATTGGTTAAAAGCTTTATCTTTCTTACTCCGAGATCAAAAAGTATCTGGGCACCGATACCATATTCTCTTAAATCCGGCTCATACCCCAAAGCTTCATTAGCCTCTACAGTATCAAGGCCTCTATCCTGCAAAGCATAGGCTTTTAGCTTCTCTACCAGGCCTATGCCTCTGCCTTCCTGGTTCATATATAATATCACACCTTTGCCCTCTTGGGCTATCATCTCCATAGCACGGTTTAGCTGTGCCCCGCAATCGCAACGCAGAGAGTGAAAGATATCTCCGGTAAGGCACTGGGAGTGGACTCTGGTTAAAACCGGGCCCTGGCTTAAAATATTTTTATCTCCCATTACCAGAGCCAGATGATAACCGTTGTCTATTTTATCCTGATATAGAGATAGCGAGAAATCGCCTTTCTCTGTAGGCATATTAGTAGTCAGTATTTTTTCGATGAGCCTTTCTCTTTTTCTTCTGTATTCTATCAAAGCCTGTATGGTACATATTTTCAAATTATGATTTTGGGCTATTTTAAAAAGTTCCGGCGTCCTGGCCATAGTGCCGTCCTCGTTCATTATCTCGCATATTACTCCTGCCGGATACAGCTTAGCCAGCCTCATTAAATCAACACAGGCTTCTGTATGGCCGGCCCTTACCAGCACACCGCCTTCTCTGGCCCGCAAAGGAAATACGTGGCCCGGTTTTATCAAATCTTCCGGCCTGGTTTTGCTGCCTATAAGAACGTTTATTGTATGTGCCCTGTCGTGGGCAGATATACCGGTAGTTATACCGCACCTGGCATCAACAGATATAGCCCAGGCTGTTGAAAACCTATCCTCTGCTTTCTCATGCATAGGCCTTAACTCAAGTTCGTCTAACCTCTTTCCTTCCATAGGAATACAGATAAGGCCCCTGCCGTGCTTAGCCATAAAGTTGATATCTTCGGGTTTTACACGGTCTGCGGCCATCAGAAAATCGCCCTCGTTCTCTCTGCTCTCATCGTCTATGACAACAACGATTCCGCCCAAAGAGAGCTCTTTTAAGATATTCTCGATTTCATCGAATTTGTGTTCTTTCATGGCTGTATTTGAGATTTTATGACAGAAACCGTTAACCGTCAATCAATAACCCCATTTTTCCGCCGACGCGGCGGAAAAATGGTACAAGGCGCAAGAAGAAGCCGGATGCAGGCCAATCAGCTGTATTTTATCAAGCTGATAACAGAAAACTTTTTGAGCCTGTCCTTACCTTTTAGAAATTCCAGCTCTATTATAAAAGCTATCAGGCTGACCTTGGCCCCTAATTTTTCTACCATACAGGCAACGGCTTCTGCGGTACCGCCGGTAGCAAGCAGATCATCTATAATCAAGACAGATTCATTTTTAAGCAAGGCATCTTCATGAATCTCCAAAGTATCCTCTCCGTACTCTAAAGCATAGGTATAGGATAAACATTTCCCCGGAAGCTTGCCTTTTTTGCGCACAGGCACAAATCCAACTCCCATTTTAAGAGCCAGGGCAGATCCGAAGATAAACCCCCTGGACTCAATGGCAACTATTTTATCTATTTTTTTATCTTTTACCTTTTCGTACAAAAGCTCTATCGAACTTTTAAAAGCAGCGGGGTCTAACAATAAAGGCGTTATATCTTTAAATCCTATGCCGGGCTTGGGGAAATCTTTTACCTCTCTAATATACCTATCTAAAGACATGTTGGCCCTCCTTTGCTGACTGTCCAAAAACCGCTTTTAAAACTGCAGGTTTACCTGCTTCTTTTGGGTTTGGATTTTTTGAGATTTAGTTTTCTCTGTTTAGGTCTTGATTTTACAGATTTATTTTTTTTGCCCGAAACCTTTTGATAATTTTTTCTTTTAGTTACAGATTTTGCTTTTTTAATTTTTGGCTCTTTTGTCTCTGGTTCTTGATTGCTGCTTTCAATATCTTGGCGATCTACTCTCATAAGAGGCTGGCCGGATGTTATAATACTGCGCATCTGCTGGAGAGCCTCTTTCTCAATCTGCCTGACCCGCTCTCTTGTTATATTAAACCTTCTGGCAACTTCAGCCAGAGTTTTGGGCAGGCCGGATTTCAAACCGAACCTGAGCTCTATTATGTTCCTGGAGCGCTCATCCATAGTAACAAGAAGAGCTTCAACCTCTTCTTTTTCAAAAAGATTTACCAGTTCATCCACAGCCTCTATTTCATCATCCTGCAGAAGATCTATAAACTCAATATCGGAATCCTCGCCTACTTTTCTATCCAATGAAGAGGCATTATACTGAGCCTTTTGAAGCTGGACAATCTTATGAACTTTTACCTTTAAAAACCCGGCCAGCTCTTCATCGGTCGGTTTACGGCCGTATTTCTGTATAAGGCGCTCCTGAGCCTTGCGCATTTTATGCAAAAGCTCGGTCATATAAACAGGAATCCTGACTACTCTGGACTGATTGGCCAGCGCCCTTATGACATGCTGCCTTATCCACCAGGAGGCATATGTTGAGAATCTATAGCCCAATTTGACATTGAACCTGTTTAAGGCTTTCATAAGCCCGATGTTGCCCTCTTCTATCAAATCAGAAAGAGACATGCCGAGCCTTTCATATTTCCTGGCTATTTTAACAACAAGGCGCAGATTAGACCTTATGAGCTTAATCCGCGCCTGCTCGTTGCCTCTCTGGGCTTTAACAGCTAAATCTCTCTCTTCATCGTAAGAAAGAACCGGGATCTTCCTTATCTCTTTAAAATAATCTTTTAAAACATCAAAACTCATATTTCAATCTTTAGCGAATCTCTGCCTGCGCTGCGGCAAGCTTAGCTATAGGAACCCTGAAAGGAGAACAGCTGACATAGTCCATGCCTACAGAGTAGCAGAATGCTACCGAATCCGGATCTCCTCCGTGCTCTCCGCATATGCCTACTTCCAGATTTTTGTTGGTCTTTCGGCCTCTCTGGATGCCTATTTTTACAAGCTCTCCTATGCCGGACTGGTCTATAGTCTGGAAAGGGTCTTCTGTTATGATACCCTTCTCAATATAATCGGGCAGAAATCCTCCGATATCATCGCGGGAGAAACCAAAGCCCATCTGGGTCAAGTCGTTAGTCCCAAAAGAAAAGAATTGCGCCGATTTAGCCAGCTGATCAGCTACTAAGCAGGCGCGCGGAATCTCTATCATGGTTCCAAACATATGCTTAATCTTTTTTAACCCGAATTTATCAAGTACCTCCTG
>JAQUNS010000094.1 GCA_028717465.1 Candidatus Omnitrophota bacterium | reverse complement strand
CTGAAAATAATAGCCCGGGCAAGATTCCCGGAGCTATATTATGATTCTGCCGGCACTGTCCAGCTTCTGGAGCGAGTAAGAGAGCATGGTTTTTCCACCTATATTTACAATGTCAGCGGGGACTTCTCAAGAGCAGACCAGGAGACAGCCAGGGCCGCCAGCGGAGCTCTTGTTGTCAAGGTTGTCCCTTATGATGAGACCAGAGATATCCTTGTCCTGGCCAGGCCGTTGGGAGAGGGAATAGAGATTATCAATATTCTGACTACAAAAGAAGGTTCTCCTTTCTCAAAAATAAGCGAGCCTCTTATGAGCGCCGCTTTCAGCAACGGTGTTGCCTCTTTGGGCCAGATAGGCACTGTGCGCCACCTCCACAGCAGTTTGCCAAAGCCGGAAAGAGAGCGTCTTGCCGGAAGATTTATAGTGGATTCCAGGCCGGATCCTGACATTTTGAGCCTGTTTGGAGAGGAATTTCCTCTTGGAGTGATCTGTGATACCGGTGGAGCTACGGCCCATTTAGCCGTTGTGCTAAGAGGAGAGCGCTATAATATACCGGTTCTCTCTGCAACCGGCAGTTCGGCTTACAGGCTGTTATTTGAAGGCATGCCGATTCAGGTTATAGAAAACGATATCTACGCTTTCCTTTATTTATACCGCGAAGGCGATATCGGCATAAGCAGTAGCGGATTACGTTGAGACATTAGTTAATCTCCCCCAAATTTTTAGTGCGCCTACAACCAGTTATCCGATAGCTTTACAGTAGTTATATGGCAGTTATATATAGTCAAACTCTGAACAACAAAGCTCCAATGCAACAAAACAGGTTCAACCTGTTTTGTTGCATTGCTGAAGGGGCGGGGATGAGAAAAAACTGTGTTTGCGGTAAATGTTTTAATATTTATCAAAGTTGGCATAGTTTTTGGGGTTGTTGTCAGAAAAGCGCCCGAATATTAATTACATTGACAAAACGTTCTCTCAATAATAACATAATTTTAACCTAACAAGAGGTGTAATCTGCTTATTTCTTCCAAAGTATCTCTTATTATTAGGCCAAGTAGCATTTAAATAAATGTCATTTCGGAGGAGAGTATGAAAATAAGTATAACATTTATTCTGATAGCAGTTATGTTGTTACAGATTGGCAGTATCTATGCCCAGACCGCCGGCCAGTACGAAAAATCAGAGCGGGATTTGGAACTAGAAAAAGAGCTCAGGCAGCGCATTGAAGAGAAGCCTGCAGTTCCTGATATTGAGAAAGAGAAAGAAGCTGCTGCTGAAGAAGAAAAAGGCGATAAAATTTTTATCAGAGAGATAAAAGTAATCGGAGTAACTGTTTTCTCAGAAGCCGAGATTCGCAGTATTACAGCATCTTTTGAAAACAGAGAATTGACTTTCCGCGAGATTTATAAAGTAGCCAATTTGATTACCGATTTATACCGCAGCAACGGTTATGTTACCTCCCGGGCTTACATTCCGCCTCAGCCTATTTCAGGAGGTGTCTTAGAGATAAGAGTCTTAGAGGGCAGGATGGGGAACCTCGAGATAAAGAACAATAAATATTTCAGCGACAGGCTTCTTCAAAACAAAATCGGGATTAAAAAAGATGATTATTTCGACTTCGATCTTTTAAGAAAAGGCCTGATAAAGATAAACGAGCATCCCGACAGGGCCGCCCGAGCTGTTTTAGTCCCGGGTAAAGTGCCGGGCCAGACTGATGTTATACTTGAAGTTGAGGACAATCTTCCGATACATGTTGGCTTTGAATACGACAATTTCGGATCCCGTTATATAGGTCGCGACAGAGGCACTTTAAGCCTGGACCACAATAATATAACCGGCCATGATGACAGGCTCTCTTTAAAACTGCAAAGAGCCGATGCCGATGCTTACAGGTTAAGCAGTGTCAATTATTTTATTCCTTTTGGCCAGGGCTGGGAGACCGGCATATACGCCGCCCGCACCAGATTAAAGCTGGGAGAGGAGTATAAAGATACCGACGTCAGAGGAAAGAGTACGCTACTCTCGTTTTTCATCAACAAGTACATAAAAGATGAAGAAAATTTAGACATCCTTCTTACAGGCGGATTCGACTATAAACATATCAGAAACTATCTTCTGGGAATAGAAAACAGTAAAGATGAGATGCGGGTTGCAAAACTCGGATTAGATATAGACAGATCCGATAACCGGGGCAGAACCATATTTGTCAATGAATTTAGCTATGGCATTCCTAATATTTTCGGCGGCCTCGGTGCCGTGGATGTTAATGCCTCAAAATCAGGCTCAGGAGGCAAATTTACTAAGTGGGATATGTCTTTGCTGCGGCTTCAGAAGATGCCTTTTGACTCCACTCTGCTTTGGAAGAACCAGATACAAATATCTCCTTATATACTGACCTCTGCCGAGCAGTTCCAGATAGGCGGCATATCCAATAACCGCGGTTATCCGCCGGCAGAGAAGGTCGGCGATAAAGGTTATGCCTCAAGCTTGGAGTTGTCCATGCCGTTTTACCCGATATCAAAAGGTCTAAAAGTTCCGTTTTGCGAAGAGAAGCTGTATGATACATTGCGGTTTGTGAGTTTTTATGACTGGGGACATGTGTTTTTAAGGAATCCTCAGGTAGGCGAGAATAAATATACAACCCTGCGTTCAGCGGGCTGCGGATTGCGCTTCAATCTCCCTGCCAGAGGCCTCTTTGCGCGGCTTGAAATAGGCTGGCCGCTGGATCAGACACCTTCTGATAATAACCACGCCAGGAGCTGGGTGAGAGTAAGTAAGGTTTTTTAGCGTATTAATTTGACAAGCCCCACCGTAGGTGGTATATAATAATTTTATTGTTTGGGGGGTAAAAGGTTAAGGTGCAAAAGGCGGTTGTGGTGTTACTAAAGAATTTAACGGCTGAAATTTTTATAATAAAATTATCAAAGATACCGAAATAGTATCTTTATGGAGGCAGATATGTATATCCGCAATATCGTAAGAGTTTTATTAGCCAGCACTTTCTTTTTCTATTCTACAGTATGTTTTGCGCTTCCTGAAGGGTATCAGGTTCAGGACGGAACGGCGGTTTTTAGCCAGCCTGATTCCAATACCTTAAATATAAATACATCAGACAGGGTAATCATAAACTATAACAGTTTTTCAATTGCCCAGCCTGAAAGCGTCAATTTCTATCAGCCTTCATCCTCTTCAGTTGCCTTAAACAGGGTAACCGGCGGCAGTATATCAGAAATTCTAGGTACCCTGACTGCAAACGGAAAAATATTTTTAGTTAATCCTAACGGTGTTTTATTCGGCCCTAACTCATCTGTTGATGTAGCAGCTTTAGTTGCCTCAACCCTTGATATAGACAATACCGATTTTATGAATTCAAATTACGCTTTCCGGGAATATTCCGGTAAAACCGGCTCATCCGTGATAAACCAGGGCTATATCCAGGCTAAAGACGCAGCTTTAATAGGGCAAGCCGTTAAAAACGAAGGCACTATCGTAACAACACTGGGCAGCACTGTTTTAGCAAGCGGTTCTGCCATGACCTTGAATCTTGATACAGCAGGTATGATATCTGTAGCAGTAGATGAGGCGGTTAAAGAACAGATAACAGTTAACGGCGAACAGTTAACAGATGGCGTTAAAAACGAAGGCACGATCAGCGCTGACGGCGGAGTCGTGGTTTTAACAGCCAAAGCAATGGATAACGTATTCAATTATGCCGTAAATAACGAAGGCATAATCGAGGCCAATGCTTTAAGCAGCAGTAGTGGTAGGGTAGAACTTACCGCAGAAGGTGCCATGAAATCAACCGGAGACATATTCGCCCAAGGCGGAACCATACAGATATGCGCTGACGGAAATCTTATATTAGGCGGAAATTACAGCGCCGATTCAATAGTGTTTGACCCTCCAAATGGCGGAGATCTTACAATAGCCGAAGACATAACTCTTGATGTTGACGATGATACAACCTTTAATACCACAGGTTCTATTACTATAGATGCCAATGTTACAGGCAAAAATGGGGCAGACTTATTATTTTTAGCCGATCACAAGAATAAAAATTTCGGGCAATGGGATAACGGAGAGGGAGATATCAAGCATATATCTGGCACTATCAGCACTTCCGATGGCGATGGAGATTTAGGCAATATCACCATAGCCGGTGCTAATGTATATCTGGGTGTTACAGATACCGTAATTACAGACGGCGGGGATATAACAATACTGGCTTATAATGAAACAGGTCCAGCCGAGATTGAGATAACAGGCCCTGTTTATTCAGAATCAGGCAGCATCAGTATACTCGCCCAGTCCGTTATCGGCAAAGAGAACAATCCCGAAGACGATGCTTATTCCCATGCCAAGGTAGAGATAGAAAACACAGAGATAGAGACCGATTCCGGATCGATAGATATAAAAGCAGAAAATATTATCTACGCTGCATTTGCCAATTATTACAATGACGGTACAAACTATGCCCAAGTC
>JAQUNS010000093.1 GCA_028717465.1 Candidatus Omnitrophota bacterium | reverse complement strand
ACAAAACCAGGATAATTTATTAGAGCCTGGCCTATGTTTCCAACACCAATTACGATTGCTTTTTGTATTTCGTCTTTACCTAAAATATGATTTATCTGAACTATAAGCCCTGTTATGGCATAGCCACCTCTTTTATTGCCGCTAATTCCAAAAATGGAAAAATCTTTTCTAACACATGAGGCGGTAACCCCGACAGCATCTGCAATATTGTCGGAAAAAACGTTTATAAAACCCAATGCTTCCAGCCTATGCAAAGCATTCCTGTACCTGCCCAATCTTGTTATGCATTGCCTATTTATTTTCATTTTAGAAATAAATATTGATTAAATTACAAATATACCATTCAGAGAGTGATTGTCAAGAACTTTTTGTGATTTTTTTCACAACAATAGGTAAAAAAATATAATTACTTGAGAGGGAATATATTGGCCAGAGAAAATGCCGGGTTTAAAGCTTCAAACCTCATACCAAGCTTGATAGCTTCCAGCTTATCTTTCAAGCTCTTTGTTTTGAGCCAAAGAGAATAAGCATCCAGAAACGCATCCTGAGCCTTAGAGGCCAGTATATCTTTTTCATACTCTCTAAAGCCCTCTAAGAACTCCTCGAACTTGCCCTCGGAGTTCTCGTTATTAGGTAGTAGTTTTCTGTCTTTCATATTCATACCCTTTCTTTTCTAATATAAATATAACATAAAAAACACTTTTGTCAAATTTTTAATTAGTTTTTTATTTTATGCACAACACCAATGAATTGCCTGCAAAATCTCAATTACAAGATTAATTAATGAGAATAGTTGACAAAAGAGACGACGTCTCTTTTGTCAACTATTCTTCAAAACATCTATTCAAACCAGTAAATAAGCTAAGAGGGGCGAGAAAAAGTAGATGAGCGAGGGAAGAGTGAATGTTATTGCCAGTATTTTTTTAGCCAATCCTGGATTATCTGCCAGTGGTCAAATGCAAACTCTTTTTTGGAAGGCAGTTTAGCAATATCAAAAATACCGACAGACAATGCATCGCTCTTTGCTTTAGGTAAGCCTTTAGTTTTGACAATAAACACAGTAGATACGGTATGCAATCTGGGGTCCCTGTCAGGGGAGGAGTAGGTATGGAATTGTTCGATCCCGGTTACCAAAAGAGATGTCTCCTCTTCTATCTCTCTTATTAAGCACTCTTCTAAAGATTCCCCGGGTTCAAGGAATCCGCCCGGAAGCGCCCAGCCATAGGGAGGATTCTTCCTCTTAATAAGCAAAATTCTGTCTTTGGGTAAAACAATCAGGCCATCTACTGTTGGTACAGGCAGAGAGGATGTTTTACGCAAAAAATATCCGTGATAAGACAGGAAACTGTCTTTAAATATTTTAAAATCTTTATCTTTATACAGAACAAAAAATATCTTTTTAAGCGTGCTGCCCCTTAGAATATGTGCAACTGACTCTTCGGCCATAATCTTGACAGCATCGTCGACAGGGAACCTGCCGGTTCCGCAGCCTAAAGCAGGCACTGCAATAGTCTGAATACTTCTGTTTTTTGCAAGCTCAAGAGCACTGCGCATGGCTTTTCTTATGATATGTTGATCTGTTTTAAAATCCATATTCATTGTCGCAGTATGAATTACCCATTTGGCCTTTAAATCTCCGCCTGAAGTAATCACCGATTCTCCAAGCCCAATAGGAGCGTATTTAGAGGCTTCTCTCCCTATGATCCGGCCGCCTTTTTTGATTATTGCAAAAGATACTCCCCCGCCCATTTTTAATTCGGTGTTGGCTGGGTTTACAATAGCATCGGCTTTTAATTCGGTAATATCGCCCTTGATAAACTCGATATCAACATTATTTATCTGCATATATTTATTTTAGCATCTTAGACCATCTCTTGTAATCCTTAAGCTGCCAGTCAAATTTTGAGCTGTCTTTAGCCATAGCTAGATCTTCAATCCCGCATACTGCTTCAGAGCAGTTAAGGCAATTGCCCAGGCAGTCCGATGCAGGATAAAAATAAAAACCGCTCCTTCTATAGACAGGGATGTCGATGCCTTCACAGTTAACCGAAGTCATATAATCCTTATTAAGCCCGCGACGGGAGCCATCTTTTAATATCTGATACTCCATGCACAACGCAAAACTCATGCCTTCTTTAGCAACTTCATTTTTCAAGAAATCAAAAACGCTTAATCTGTAAGCCAGCTTGGCATGCCAGTAATTTCCTATTCTCTCTGTATATAGTGCCCGGTATCTATCTGAGATATTTGTGCCAAATTCCGACTTAACAAAATCCAAAAATTCATTCTTTAGAGATACCGGAATATCCAAAACGCTTGTTATTACATGCTTGGCGCCAAAGACTGAGGCTTTTTTAATCAGCTCTTTTAAGTCTTGTTTTTTGTCGTTTAAATAAGGGAGCACCGGATCTATCCTTAAGACAGAAAATATATTTTTCTTGGACATACGCATGATGTTATCAAATAAAACCTGATGGTGTGCCCCGTTAGGCACTAGAATACGATTAAGACAACTATCGCCTGTTAGAATAGAGACCTGGCCGAAATTATGCCGATTAACAGTCAGTTTATCTAAAACGCTTGCGGGGACTCTGCACTTGGTAATAAACTCTATAGGAATATTTCTTTTAGTAAATTCATCTATTATCAGCTCCGAAATGTGAAACTTATTATTTAGCGGCTGAAACGGATCGCTAACCGGACTCAGATAACCGCAGGATGCCACATCTATCGAATCAAGTTGACGAGATACCTCTCTTTGAAAATCTTTTGCTACAACTATAATATTTTTATCCCTGAACAGCTGGAACCAGCCCGGGAAAGATCTGGCGTAGCAAAACCGGCATCCTACCGAACAACCGCAATAAGGGTTTATGAGCATACGCTCAGAAGTGCATTCCCTTGAGCCTCTCCACCAGCCGTGAAGTTTTTTAGCTGTAGAGACTACTAAATGAGGATGGTCACCCGGGTAGACAAAATAACACTTGTTACGCCATTGGACATGGTTTTCACTCATTTGAACAGAGCGTTTTTAAGAAGACTTCCTGAGCAGATGAATCAAAGATATTGCTATCGAGATAAGAAGAATGGTGTTGGCAAATTCCAGCCAGATTTCACAACTGCCGACTTCGACAGACCTAAACCGCACTATTACTGCGCCAAAAAAGAGAAGCATCCCGATCCAAGTTAACAATAAAATATGCCTCATAACCTTAAATGGTAATCTTTTCGGCTATCTGATAAGCGTAAGGCATCTTCCAGTACTGCCCCATAAGCACACGCACTATTCCTACAACTGAAGCTATACTGAAAACGATAAAAGCCACAACCTGTATAAGTACTCCAAAAAATGGCACCACAGATAAAACAGCAGCTAAAACCTCGCCTATAAATAAAACCAGCCCCTGCTTGGCGTGAAAAAACGCAAATCTGTTATCTTTTTTCAATAGAAGAGGAACGAAGCATAAAATTGATATATAAGCCAGTATGGCAAACAATCTGCCTTCTTGAACTTCTTTGTCGACATCCAGAATCTCTTTCTCTTCCATACTTTTCCTCCTTTAGCAAGGTTGTTTTGTATAATAGCAGACAAGATAACCTAAGTCAAGAGGTGCGATATCCCGGTTCTAATGCCAAAAAGTATAACTTGCCTTTTAATCATATGGTATAATATTATTTTAAAAAACAGGCTAACATGCAGAATCAAGAGATAGATAAGAATAATAATCAGCAAAAACTGAGAAATCTGGAAACAGAGTTGTCGCTGCTTTACGAAGTATCGAATATGATGCGCACAACTTTAAAACTGGATGAGATATTCTATATATTCCTAACAGCTATAACGGCCCATGCCGGCTTAGGATTTAACAGAGCGATGCTATTTTTGATTCAGGATCAGGAACACTGCCTGGAAGGAAAAATGGCAATAGGCCCTGATTCGGCTGAAGAAGCCGGGGCAATATGGTCTGGGATAGATTCAAATAAGCTGACATTAGAGGATCTTATCTCCTGCTACAACGAATTCAAGAATAATCCTTCTCAGCTGAACCAGCTCGTTAAAACAATAAAAATACCTTTAAGAGAAGACGGCGGCATATTGGCCCTGACTGCCATGGAAGGAATGGTGATAGAGGTTCTTGATAAGGAGATACGCGAGGGCATAAACGACATGGTCATAGATATGTTTAAAACAGAGTTTTTTGTTGTTGTGCCTCTAAAGGTAAAAGATAATGTTATCGGCATAATATTTGCAGATAATGTCTACTCTAAGAAGAGAATAACCAAAGACGATATAAGACTGCTCAGCATGCTGGCAAACCATGCCGCCCTGGCTATTGAAAACTCCAAACTTTACGAAAGGACTCTGTATATTTCTCATACAGACTATTTAACCGGAATATTTAATCACGGAAGATTCCAATTTCTGCTGGAAGAAGAGCTTGGCAAGGCAAAGCTGGAAAGCACTTCTATATCAATAAACATGATGGATATAGATAATTTTAA
>JAQUNS010000092.1 GCA_028717465.1 Candidatus Omnitrophota bacterium | reverse complement strand
CAAAGTGCTTAAGTACATTATTGAGAATTATTCTAATCTATCCAAAAAAGATATTCAGGATATTAACCAGAGAATTGCAAGTACTCCGGGTAAAGAGTGGAAAAAGGGCTTCAATGTTACTTTTGATGCCAAGATTGATGATGAGCTGGGCAATACAACCCAGATGCCTTTTACCGTGACTCTTAAAGGTGACAACCATTTCCCGGAATGGAATTATTCCAAGAGCTATGAACCCAAGGCCGGCATCTTAGAAGGCACAGACCAATGGCAGAGTTTTTTAAATGAAGTTTACAGCTGGAGAGATTATAGTTTCGGCTCCTGGGTTGGTGCTTGGTATGCGGTAGGGAGCAAGACCAGAAATGCTTTTGGATACTCTACCGGATACAGGGCAGAAACCTATAATGTTACTGAAAATACAATGACTACGGTAGAAGAGAGCATTCTGGATATGGATTTCTCTATTCGCGAGATTAAAAAAGTGCACAGGTCGATAGAGACCAAAGACTTATCAAGCGGTATAGTCGGTGCACGCTACGAAGAGACAAGAGAAGTTTTAGAATACAAAAGCCGCATCAATAAAAATGGTGATATAGAATACCTGCCGGCTGTGGTAGAAGGAACTCGCTATAACTTCAATGCTGACAACGAGATAGAATCGACATCCGACTTCAGATCCTATACCATATATGACGATAAAGGCAGAGAAGAATATGCGCTTTATGTAGAGACCCAGAAAGATGCCCAAGGCAATATTACAGGGAATAAGATTTATGGCTATAGTATTGCAGGGTATGATCCAGCAACGGGGCTTACTCCTATTGCTTATGGCAGCAACATCGAGATGTCTGACATAGCAGGAGATTTTTTAAGGATGACAAGATATGGCGATATAGCTTGGCGGCTTTTGCAAGACAAAGATGCTTACAGCAGAATCAGCCAGGGCGCTGAAAATACTTTAGAAATAATTATAGCAGTTGCTCTGAGTGTAGCCAAGCTCGTTGTTGACGAGGGCTATGATTATGAGGTTGCTAAAATTAATGCTATCAGCACATTGCTTGTAAGTAATGCCACACAGGATACATTAACCACCCAAGGCGCGCTCTATTAATTTGCAGAATCTTGCCACAAGGCGTATAATAAATAACCGCGTAGCTATATGAAAAATTTAGCGGTATTGATAACAGTATTTATAATTGCTGCAGCAGTTGCGGTATTTGCTCAAGAGATATCGGCTTCGAGCAAAGATTGGGATTATAGCTTAGGCAGCGAATACGGCAAAGCACACTACACCCCTCTTAAAAAGATAGAAAGCGAAGTAATGTATTATCCTTTTGTGCCGTCCTCAGAAAGCTCTCAAGTAGAGTCTCCCATGGGCGGTGATTTTTATGCCTATATTCTACCGGTGGATATTTTTGGAATCGAGGCTATCGAGCTTGAAATAGAAAGTTCGGAAATATCCCAGGAAAAAGTTGTGCGTATAGACGTAGACCGCATAGCTAAAGAGCTAGAAGAAGCATTGCCTTTAATTATAGAGGATGCCCGAGTACGCCAGCGGGAAGATTCCGAAGAATATAAATACGGCTTAAGGATTAAAGTGCAAGAGCCGGAGGTAACAACGAGGTCTGAATCGGAATCTCCTGAGACCGCTTCAATAGAGCAAACAGCAGCAGAGCAACACAGCCCGGACGAAAGCCAGGTAGATATCCTGGTCAATGTTATTTTTGGCCAAGGCAAGATCATTATTAAACTGCCGCCGCTCAAAGACCCTAAGGAAAAAGAGCGCCTGATACAGGAATTAGAGCGCATAGCTCATATTATGGTCAGGCAGAATGAGCTTGTTGATATAGAACACGGCTTCTAATAGTTCAGCCTACCTATCTTAAATTTGATTTTTCTCTTGACATAACCCCTTATTTTTGAGAAATTTTAGATGATACGGTTTGATATGGTTATGATAAGTTTAACAAAAAAACAGACCAAGATTTTTATAACCGTATCATCTATGATATGGTTATTTTTATCTGTTTTAACCGTATCTTTAATACCGTGTCATGGCAATGATACGGTTATTTTACACAGCATAGAAAAAAGTTTTTCCGACAACGTTTTTACCTTACAATTCAAGTTTAATAACAGCCCCCTTTATTTCAGCTATTGGTTAGAAGAAGAGAATGCATTGTTTCTAGATCTTATAGGCAGCAACATAATTGCTGTGGATAATCAGAAAATCAATATCGATCTGCCTGGGATAGCTACAGCAGAGCCATATTTCTATAAAGGCTATGAGCCGGCTGGCGGCCAACCTGGCAAAGTAGACGGCATAAAGATTTATATGGACAGAAATGCCAAATACGAAATTGTTCATCAAGATACTATGATAAACTTGCGGTTTGCAAACTTAAAACAAGCGGCTGTTGATAAATCTGTGGATAAACCGCTGGATATGCCTATATCGTTCAGTTTTAAACCGGAACAGCAGGCAGGCCCTAGCAGCGATGAGGAGTGGCAGGAGGCCATATGGGGTTGGAGGCCCTGGCTAGAGATGGGCGCAGAAAACTACGGTGCGCTTAAAATTGCCAAAAGCCAATATGAGCTTGCACAGTTAAAACTAAGAGAAGCAAAAAGGCAGTTATTTCCTAATGCCATTATAAGGGTTACCAATACCGATGGCGCTACGGTAGGCGATGTTGGCATATTTTCTTCTTCTTATGAGCTGGAACTAGAGCAGCCAGTTACTTACGGCGGTGAGTTGCGTTATAAAATAGACCAGGCTGAAATCAACAGAGAGCTCTCTCTTTATGAACACAAACGGCTTTATGCCGACTACGCTTTAGAGCTCAAAAGAAGCTACTACAATGTTATTCTCAACAGAATGAACTGGGATGTCTTTAACAAGCTTTTAGTAGAGGCTAACAAAATTTTAGCACTCGGAGAGTTGATGTATCAGAAAGAGCTAATCACGGATTTGGAATACAAACAGCTTACCTCGTCGTATCAACAGGTTAAGTTTTTTTTCATATCTTCCCAGAAAGAACTCTCTCTGGCAGAGCTATCTTTTAGGCAGCTGCTTGGGGTCTCTAAAGATGAGGAGCTCAGCCTCGTCAACTGGCTGCCTTTTCAAAAAGTCAACGTTGATTTAGATAAGGCCGTTGAACTTGCTAAATCAGGGCGTCCGGAATTAAGAATAAGGCAGTTAGTCAGCCAGTTTAATAAATTGAATGAACAGATAACAAAAGCACAAAATCGTTTTCGGGTAAGCTTAACAGGTAAGACCGGGAAGATGGCAGAAGGGTACAAAGAAGAGGATGAAGTTTACAGAACCAGCTGGTACCTCGGACTTAAGGTAACAAAACCTCTGGGCTCTAGTACCTGGAGTAGTTCTGTTTCCAAACAGAGCAGGCCTGTTGGTGATTTTAGCTTGGAAGATACAACCGATTCGTTAACCAAGACAATGGAGCTTTCTTTGATCGATAGGCTGGGCTTGATATCGGATATGAAGACGGCCGAGACCGAGTATTTAAAGGCGTTAAATGAAGAGCTGGAATCTGAAAAAACTATTGCGGCAGAGGTTGAAAAATCCTATGCCAATTACATATCTTCGCTTTTTCAGATAGAGACATCTTTGCAAAAATTGAGTTTTTTAGACAACCGGCTGAAGGTAACAGAGGGTAAAATGAAAATAGAAGAGGCTGACATTACGTCTCTTATGCAAGCCTATTTGGACCAGGCTAATGAAATGATTAACTATGGCCGTTCGTTAATAGGATATTACATTGCTTTGGCCAGCATGGCTAAGGCCTGCGGGGTTGAGAGCTACCTAAATCTTGCTACAGATAAGCCTGTTGTGATGGCCTGGGAGCGGTTTAGTGCGCATGTTCCCAACAAAGCGGGCTATACTCCTTTTGCTCTGCCTGGTTTCCGGCAAGAGAGGCCTCAGGCGCTTGCTACCGGGATAGCAGGCAGGATAATAGGAGTCAACAATCAATACGGCATGGCCATTCTCAATATCGGTGATGTCAAAGGCTTGACGCCAAACAGCAAGGTCGTTGTTTATAGAAACGGTAAAGAGTATGCGTTTCTTGTGCCGGCTAAAATCGGCAAAGATACATCTGCCTGTTATCTGGAACGGGGTGTTTCAGAAGGCTTTAAAGGCCTAAGAATAGGAGATGATGTGGAGATATTACAATGAAAATAAAATTAAATTTTTCAGGCATTAGTAAATGGTTTACGTTCCGTAGAATTGTTATATTTATCGTAAACATTGTCATCATAGCCCTGCTTGCCGTAGGCATCAGAAAGCTTTTTTTCTCAACCGACCAAGCGCAGCAAACCTCTGTAGTTGCCCAGGATAAAGTTGCAACTAAAGATAAGCAGCCTAATGATCAGCAGTTAGACGGCTTGACATCGCTATTTCCCAAGGCCAGCGAGGAGAAAGTTCCTATCAAAGCCTATAGCTTAGCGCCGGTAGATTTTACGGACGAGCTGCCCACCTCAGGCACAGTCAGGG
>JAQUNS010000091.1 GCA_028717465.1 Candidatus Omnitrophota bacterium | reverse complement strand
TGCCCAAAAATATAAACTCCCTCCCGATATTCTGGATTTTATAGAACAGCATCACGGGACTTCTCTGGTTTATTATTTTTATCATAAGGCCCTTGAGACCCAAACTCAAGAGGATGTCAAAGAAGATCAATTTAAATACCCCGGTCCGAAACCGCAGACTAAAGAGGTTGCTATAGTTTCTTTGGCTGATGCTGTCGAAGCTGCTACCAGAAGCCTTCAGGATCCTACCTCGGCCAGAATAAAAGGTTTGGTTAAAGAGATAATAAATAATAAATTTGTTATGGGCGAACTTGACGAATGCGAATTGACTCTTCAGGACCTAAACAGGATCGAGAGTGTTTTCACCAGGCTGAGTGTGAGCATTCACCATGCCAGAGTGGAGTATCCTAATGATAAGAAAGAGGGTTGATGTTAATATTCAAAGCGCCAGAACGCCTTTAAGTAAATCTGCAATTGAGAAGTTTGTTAAAAAAATAATAATGCATCTGCCTAAAGCCTCTGATTTATACTGGAATATTGCCGTAGTTTCAGATAGGGATATGCGCATATTAAATAAAAATTCAACAGGAGATGATTGCAGTACCGACGTTCTCTCATTTTTGTATCAGGGGGATTGTTCTTTTGCAGAGATTATCATCTCAATCGACCAGGCTTACAAAAATGCCTCTGATTATAACAACACCCCTCAAACAGAATTTTTAACTTATCTAATTCATGGTATTTTGCACATTCTGGGGTATAATGATTCCACAGAACCCAAGAGCAAAAGGATGTTTAAAAAACAAGATCAGATTTTAGCCAGGATATTGCAATGAAGAAAAGAAGTTTTACTTCCAGGCTCAATAATGCTGTTGAGGGCCTGATAAGAGTTTTTAAAGAACACAGAATAGTGCGCCTACACCTGCTTGTTGGCAGTCTGGTTTTTGCAACAGGCGTATTTTTGGGGCTTGGTAGGATAGAGCTTTTATTTCTGGCCATGGCTATAGGCCTTGTTTTATTTGCTGAAATAGTGAATTCCTGCCTGGAGACAGTTTTAGATTTTGTACATCCAGATTATAATCCAATCCTTGGCAAAACAAAAGATATGCTTGCAGGTGCCGTGCTGTTTATGGGCTTGATAGCCTTTTTTGTTATTTATCTTCTCTTTATTCCGTATTTGGAAGCTTCTCTGCCCAACGGTTTTCAAAGATTAAAGGGCGCTAACTGGTATATCACTTTTCTGACGCTGTCCATAGTAGGTGCGATAGTGATTATCAGCAAAACTTTTTTTCAGAAAGGTACTCCTATGAGAGGCGGGATACCATCTGGACATGCCGCTATGTCTTTTTCTATCTGGACAATAGTAACTCTATTGGAAGCCAATGCTTTAATTTCAATATTGATATTTATCATGGCTGTTATGATTGCAGCCAGCAGGCTAAAAGAAGGTATCCATACTATCTGGGAGATTATTCTGGGAGCGCTGGCAGGTTTTTTGGTCACTTTAACTATATTTCAGATATTTACTGTTTAATTTATGAAAAGCATAAGAAAATATTTTTTCGCAGGAATTGCCACAGCGCTACCTTTAGTAATCACTATCTGGCTTTTAATATGGCTGTTGGCCAAGATAGATATATTACTGCTTAAGCCGTTTCTTGTTTATATTAAAAACTATCTCGATTATCCCGGTGTGGAAATTTTAGCCCGGGTAGTAATTCTTGCCGTATTTATGCTGTTGTTGTCTTTTCTTGGGTTTTTGGTCAGTTTTATTTTCTTCAGGAATTTTCTGAATTTCATGGAAAAAATATTTTTAAAATTTCCGATAGTCGGCAAGATATATAAGTCTATAAAACATATAAGTGATGCTGTTATGGGCCAGGGCAGAAATGTGTTCAAAAAAGTTGTGTTGGTTGAATATCCTCACCAGGGCAGGTTTTGCATCGGGTTTCTTACTTCTGAAGCAGGCAGGGTTATCAATAATGCATCGGGACACAATCTTGCGGCGGTGTTTATACCGACCACTCCAAACCCTACAAGCGGCATGCTTGTATATTTCCCCCGGGAGTCTATAAAAGAACTCGATCTTACGGTTGAAGAGGGAATGAGAATAGTTATTTCTGCCGGTACTGTTATTGTTGGCGAAGATGATTGAGAAGACCAGGGGATATATAACGAAAAGAAAAATATACCGGGATACCAGCCTGTTGCTTACTATTTACAGCTACGATTACGGCAAAATAGAAGGCATAGCAAAAGGGGCTAGAAAGATAGACGATTACGGCAGGTATGACGGTATCCTGGATCTTTTTTCAGAGTATGAAGTGGTCTTCTACCCGCGCAGGCAGAGACTGGCCCTGTTTGTGCAGTTTTATCAATTGGATTCTTTTTGGGAGCATATCAGGGATTATGAAAAATTTGTTACAATATGCACTGCGATGGAGCTTTTGAATTACATAGCCCAGCCTTATGAGCAGAATCACCAGATATATAACCTGCTTGAGTTTTTTCTGAAAGAGGTTGCTGTTGAGAAGACAGATATTATTTTTTGCGCTTTTGTTATCAAGTTATTGAAATTTTCCGGCTTCAGCCCTCAGATAGACGAGTGCTTAAAATGTAAGAACAAGATAGATTACCATGGCGGTTTTTCAGTATCGGAAGGTTCTCTATTCTGTTTAAAATGTGGCGGCGGGAAACCTGGTTTGATTCCGGTCAGTTCGGGAACTATTAAATCGATCAATTTTCTCAAAGAAGAGTCCTACAGCAATATAAAGCGATTTGAGCTGGCACCTAAAATAAAATCGGAATTAGAAGGGATAATAGCTCAGTTTATGCATTATCAAATTTCATTTTTGCCCAGATTGTGGCAAGAATTGAATGTTCAGTCTGCCTAAATTATGATCAGGGATAATCTTTTAAAAAAGTCTTTGTTTATATCTATATTTTTTCACTCTGTTCTTATTATGCCCTGGAAAGGTTTTAATTTTACCGGCAGAGAGTATGACGATAGGTTCAATAACGACCCTATATTAGTGGCTTACAAGATATCCAAAGAAGAGAGCATAAAATACCAACAGCCGGAGCTTAAGCGCCAAGAAGTATCCGTAGATACTAAACAAGAACAAATTGAGGCGGAGGTAAAAGATGCTTTTGTTGCCGATAATAATTTTTTGAGCTCCGAGCGAGAAGCATACCAGCAGGATTTTTATACTTTTGATGAAAATCAGGTCGTAAGCCTGTCGTCAAAAATGGATAGCGAAGATATTCCTAAATCTGTCCTTGATTACTACAGCTCAATTAGAGAAGAGATCAAGAAAAGAGCTTTTTATTATAAGCCTCAAGAGGGTATCGGAGCTGTAACCGTGATCTTTGGAATCGATTCCGGAGGTATTATTCGGAATTTGGTTGTAGACGAATTAAGATCCACAGATAGAAAGGCGCTTAGAAGCGCTGCCTTGAAAAGCGTAAAACAAGCTTCTCCGTTTGCTCATTTTCCGGACGAAATAAAAAGCGATTTTATTACTTTTAGCATAACAATAGAATTTGAATTGGGAAATTAAAATGGACATATTGGTAAAATTGACTTAGTTTTCTATATGTGGTTTAATAGGCTGATTTAAAATTATGAAATATGCACTTTTGATTGCCGATGGAATGAACGACCGTCCGGTAAAAGAACTGGACGGAGCTACTCCTTTAGAGGCTGCCCATACTCCGGTTATGGACAGTTTGGCCAAGAGCGGGGCTTTAATAGGGCTGGTTAAGAACATTCCTAAGGGCTTGAAGGCAGGCAGCGATATAGCAATTATGTCTATGCTTGGTTATGATCCGCAAAGATATTATACGGGAAGAGGCCCTCTGGAAGCGGCTAATCTGGGCGTAGACTTAAGCGACAGCCAGGTTGCTTTCAGGTGTAATTTGGTTACGGTGTCAGAAGATAAGATGGTCGATTATTCGGCTTCTCATATAAGCAATGAGGAGGCCAAGATTTTGATCAGAGATTTGAACAAAAAATTGTCAAACGAAAAATTAAAATTTTATAGCGGCATCAGTTATAGGAATCTTATGGTTTCAGAAGGTTTAGGTGATGAGGTAAAGGCGGTTCCTCCGCACGATATTATGGGCGAAGAGATAGAAAAATTTTTGCCATCCGGAAAAGATGCCGAGATGATCAAAGATCTTATGCTGGAATCTAAACAAATTTTAGAAACTCATGATATTAACAAAGTTAGGCTAGATCTGGGTGAAAATCCAGCTAATATGATATGGTTATGGGGGCAGGGCAGGAAGCCCAATTTTCCTGACTTTAAAGAGAAGTATGGATTGAGCGGTGCCGTGATATCTGCGGTTGATTTAGTTAACGGTTTGGCCCGGTTATTGGGATTGAGAGTGATCAAGGTTCCCGGCGTAACCGGATATTATGATACCAATTATGAAGGTAAGGGTAAATATGCGGTGGATAGTTTTAAAAAACATGATTTCTGTTTTGTCCATTTGGAGGCAACAGATGAAGCGGGCCATAACGGCCATTTAAGAGAGAAGATAGA
>JAQUNS010000090.1 GCA_028717465.1 Candidatus Omnitrophota bacterium | reverse complement strand
CGCCTGCAAGATCGCCTTGATACAGCCTGTCTATTAATTCTGTAAACATTCCGCTCAACCCAGTTAAGGCTTGATATAATTCCGGTTTTGCGTTTAATATTTGCGCTATCTCAACTCCGAAATTGTCAATTTTTAGAGCTGAAAAACTTCCCGCATTTTGAGAAAAACCCCAGAACTGGCTCAAAGACAGGAGTTGATCTACATAATTATCTATCTCGGCAGGCAGAATACCTTCTTCTGCCAAGGCTGTTCTGACTCGTTCCTCTATTTTTGGAGCATTTACAGCTAATATATCAAAAACTGTTGAGATAGTTATCCCTGAAAAAGAGATATCCGGCACTCTGATTGACTGAACCGGATTCTGGCTAAGCTCTATTGCTGGGTCGAACATAAAAAAATCAGGTCCGGCATAGCCTATACCTGAAATAGAATCTATTGGACTCACAGCATTATCCTTATTTACTGCAGTCTGACTATATACAATAGAGCTGTTAAAAGCCACAAAGCATACCCCGAATATTACAAAGTTAATTTTAGACATTTTCTTACACTTATTTAATACTTTCATTTTCTTTTTATTAATAGCTAAAAACATATGGGGGCTTTTGCCCCCATATTATTCAACATTAATATAAGAAATCTTCTGCCGATATTGCAGCTAAAGCATCCTGTGCTTCCGGAGTAAGGCTTTCTTCTGCACGCTGAGAATCTATTGCTGATTGTTTTGCATCTTGAAGCCAACTTTCAACTTCGGCGCTAAAATCTGCAACTGCTGCATTCTTCACGGCGGTACTTATGCCGCTGACAGCAGTATTTACCTCGGTTGTAACTTCACCCGCGATCGTTACTCCAGGAGCTTTTCCTAAAACCATCATAAGAGCATACTCTTGCACGGCAGTCTTTTGGGTACCTGTTAGTGCAGCATTTTGCATAACGCTTAAACGAGCTAACCTCGTTTGAACCTGCTGGTTCTGCAAAACAGTCTGGAATTGAGTTGAACTCATCACATTGTTTGCAAGATCTATAGACGGTTCAAAAAATCCCAGAACATCTCCTGAAGTTGCAGTTACTCCAACATCAATGACAGTATCATCCTGAACCACTTGAGCAAAAACAGGTGCAGAGACTAAACTTATCAAAGTTAATACCACCATCGCCTTCTTCATCTTACCTCCCTCCTTTTTTCAAACTGATTGCCTGTTTGCCTGACTTGATTAATCTATTTTGACAGCGTCCGCTTTGAGCACTGATGACGCAGAGAATAATGTTGTTAAACTTTGTTAATTTCATAATAACGCCGTTTTTAAGCCCTCTAACCTCCTGCTATATTTATATCATAATATAGGAGGCTGTCAAGTCGGATTTTGTTTTTTTAAAACACACAGATGTAGAGAGTAGAGAGATTAAATGAGCTCTTGGCAACAATAAATTCCAAATTACAAGCACCCCTGTCTGCCGACAGGCAGGAAATTACAAACAATGACCAAGCACTAAATCACAAACAGACACGAAAAGAGCATCCGCACGAAATAGCCACAGATATATCAACAATAGAGAGTAGAAGGCAAATATAGTGAAAAAACAGGCAAGCTTGTTTTTATATGTGCTGATTTGTGTTTATAAAGTATTCCAAAGCCTGCCTGATTGCCTTATTTCTGTGGGAAATTCTGTTTTTCACACTCATGCCCAGCTCCGCCAGTGTCTTATCGAAACCGGCAGGGATAAAGACCGGGTCATAACCAAAGCCAAAGCTCCCCTTCATCTGATCAGTTATATCCCCCTCTAAAACACCCTCAAATGTCTCTATTCTGTCTTTCGATAATGCTAAAGCCGCAACACAGATAAAACGGGCCTCTCTCCTGTCTGCTCCTTCTAGGATATGCAGTAATTTAATATTATTTTTATAGTCGTCCTTATCTTCACCTGAAAAACGGGATGAATATACGCCCGGTGCTCCGTTTAAGGCATCTACTGTGAGCCCTGAATCCTCAGCTAAAGTGATTAGCCCGGTCTGAGCATAATAGCTTTTAGCTTTTTTTACGGCATTTTCTTTAAAAGTCGAGCCGTCTTCAATAGCTTCCTTTATATTAGAAAAATCCTTTAGATACAGAAAATTCAGCCCTATCTTTAAATCCTTAGCAATCTCTGTTATCTCTTTGGCTTTGTTCTGGTTAAAAGTAGCTAATAAAATATCCATAAACACAGATTAGCACAGATGATAACACCCGCCTGCCATCTGTCGGGCAGAGATTAACACAGATAAGATCAAGTATAAATTCTCCTTTTTACCGCCAAATTTTTAGTCCCGAAATTCGCTAAAAGTACCAACTTATATCCCGAACCTTTAAGATAGTAATACATCTGATCTATCATAGATTTAGTCAAAACCGGAACTGCTTTAATTTCTAGAACAACTTTGTCTTCGATAATAAAATCAGGCCTATAGGCTCCCACCTGCCTGTCTTTATATTTAACCGCTATCTGTTTTTCCCGCTCAAAATTAATGCCATTTGATTCCAATTCTATAGCTATAGCATTAGCGTATATGTTCTCTTTATGCACCGGGCCAAGCTCGCCATGAACCTCATAGAGCAACCCGATTACTTTATATGTCAAATCTTTATACAGTCCATCATCCATTTTTTATCCGCACTTTTATCTGTGATAATCTGCGTTTTCCTTTTGTCAGTGACCATCTGTGGTACCTCTTTATCTGTGGCTATCTTGCGCGGCAGTTTTCATCTGCGTTAATCTTGTGCAGCTTCATTTGTGACCATCTGTGTTTTCCTTATATCTGTGACTATCTGTGGCTATCTGTGTAATATTTTCTTCTGTATGGTAATCAGCTCTTTTATGCCCTTCTGGGCCAGTTTGATGAGTGAGTCCATCTTGCTTTTAGAGAAAGGCTCACCCTCTGCAGCACCTTGAATTTCCACTATATCGCCGCTCTCTGTCATAACGAGATTCATATCGACATCGGCCTTGTAATCCTCATCATAGGCCAAGTCCAGCAAGGTTTCTTGCTCTACAATCCCGACCGATACCGCGGCCAGAAAATATTTCACAGGGTCTTTCTCTATCAGGCCGTCTTTCAACAGCCTTTGAAAAGCAAGATAGAGGGCAACAAAGCCGCCTGTTATAGAGGCTGTACGTGTCCCGCCGTCTGCCTGGACAACATCACAATCTATCCAAATAGTCCTCTCTCCCAGAACTTTTAAATCTACTATTGCCCTCAATGACCTTCCTATTAGCCGCTGGATCTCACTGGTCCTGCCGTCGATTGAGCCTCTTCTGGACTCCCGGATATTCCTAGTCTTGCAAGACCTTGGCAGCATACCGTATTCGGCAGTAACCCAGCCGCTTGAGGAGCCTTTCAAAAACGGCGGCACCTTATCCTCAACAGAAGCGGTACAGATTACTTTGGTATTTCCAACTTCTATCAGGCAGGAGCCTTCGGCATACTCTATATAATTTTTTGCTATCTTAACTTCTCTTAACTGGTCATGCTTTCTTTTATCAAGTCTCATTTTTTATCTCCTTTATAAATAAGGGTTCAGGGTATAGGGTCAAGGGCGCAGAGACCTAATTAAACCATTAAGAATTTTACCGACTTCTTGACATTCTGATTGCACTTCATCATGCTTCTTACTGTCTATATATTCTAAATCCTTTAAAAACATAATGTACGTTTCTAATTCTCCCAGAGAACCTTTAGCTATATTAAGAAACTGTAGGTATTCTTTACGATGTTGCCTTTGATAGCCTTCGGCAATATTGGCACTTATTGATACAGCTGCTCTTCTAATTTGAGAGGTTAATGCATACTGTTCTTCCTTGGGTAAATTTTTAGTTATTTTATATATATCTAGAGCTAAATTATATGCTTTCTGCCAAGCAGTTAATTTTTTAAATCCCTCTTCCATAACTATCTTTTTATACCCTAGACCCTGCACCCTGTACCCTGCAGTGTCCTGCCCCTACTATCAACTGCCACAACAGCCGGGAGGTTTTCTACCTCCAATTTCCTTATCGCTTCGGCGCCGAACTCTTTAAAAGCTATTATTTTAGAGGATTTAACAAAGCTGTTTAAATATGCCCCGCAGCCGCCCCAGGTTATAAAATATACGCCCCTGTATTTTTTAATAGCGGCTATGACTTTTTCATCTCTTTCGCCTTTTCCTACTGTTGCCGCCAAGCCCAACTTATAAAGTAAAGGCGCATAGCTGTCCATCCGGGAGCTTGTGGTAGGGCCGCAGGAACCGATAACCTGGCCTTTCTTTGCCGGGGTCGGCCCGCAGTAATATATGACTGAGCCTTTTACCTCAAAGGGGAGTTTCTTTCCTTTATATATTAGCTCAGACAACGCTTGATGGGCCCGGTCTCTGGCCGTATAAATAACCCCGCTTATATAAACCAAATCCCCGGCTTTTAGATTGTTTATTGTTTTTGGCGTCAAAAGCGTCTTTATGTTTATCATTTCTTGCCCCTTGCCCCTTGACCATTGCCCCTGATTATTCTTTTAGCGCTTCTGGTAGCATGGCAGGACAACGTTATGCCGAGCGG
>JAQUNS010000089.1 GCA_028717465.1 Candidatus Omnitrophota bacterium | reverse complement strand
CACGCCGGCCCTGGCTGCGCTCCTTTGTTACGGCGGCCTGCCGCCCGTGGGGGTGGCCGCCTTGGGCCTGCTCACCGTGTTCGCCGGCTATACCGCGGTCTATGCCTTAAACGACGTGGATGTAGTCTCTGCCGGAGCAGGCTATACTCCAGCTACCGATACTTCAGTAGCTGTTACAGTGTTATCGGTTCCGGAAGATGTAATTTATGTAAAAGGTAAAGTTACTCAAGGTGGAGAACCTAAAGAAGGAGTTAAAGTTAGCTTGCGCTTAAAAGATAAAGACGGCCAAGAGGTTGAGACCAAAGAAAGCCCTGCTACAGATAGCAAAGGATTATACAGGATAGATTTTACAGAAGGTTTGGATATTTCCGAAAAATACGATTTAGATCGAGTAGCCCCGGATGCAGACGATGACGTTATGGCGGACCTTGAGCCTGGAAAATCCTATACTCATAATATAGAGCTTAGCGACGACGGAGACAATGTAGCTGTAGATGGGCCTACACAATGCGAGCAAATAGCTGATTATATGAGAGGTATTTTAACTAGTTGCATAGGTGTACCACAAGGTTCATCAAAGCAAGCTATTGAGCAATCTGATGCAGTTAAATCTCAATTTGGAGATGTCATAGATGAATGTCCTTATAGTGATAGGCATGATATAAATTTTTGGTATGACCAGATTAGGCTAAATGATAGATGCGGCGCTCAAGAATGTATAAATGGTAGGACTCAATATTGCACAATAGATGATGGGTCAAGAGGTGTTCAGACATGTTCCAACGAAAAATGGAGTGATTGCGTAGCCGACCCACCTGCCGGATGTGATACAAGTCAATGCCCAGGTGGTTGTTATAGCAACGGGAGTTGTAAGGTCTATTGTGATACAAATCGATGCCCAGATGGTTGCGAAGTTGATTCTACAACCGGTGGTGTTTGTTCAGGTTCTGTAGATTGCTCGCAATGTGATGATTGTCAAAGTGAGTGTGATTCAGAGCTCGGTCCTAGTGAATATTGGGATTGTATCGAAGCATGTGCAACAAGTGACATATGTAATAATTGTTCTACAATGTAAGTTTATGTTATAAGTCAGGCTCAAAGAGAAATCTTTGAGCCTTTTTTTATTTTAAAAAAACTGTTTTGTTGTGTAAAATAATCTGCATGAGAATGCGGTTGTTTTTTTTAATCTCCCTGCTTATTTTTGCTACCTTGTGTTTTTCTTGTTCTGCCGAGGTTGCGCTCATTATAATTTCAAAAGAACAAGGCTCGCCTGATGAAATTTTACAGGGCTTAAGCAGGTACCTGTCTGATTTTAGCCACAGCTATTACAGCGAAAGCGATGCTTGTGCAATAGACATTTTAAGCCGGCTGGATGTCAATTACAGGCCTGTTATTATCTACGATAGTGAAAAGCTCGAGGATTATGAGCTAAATAATTTAAAAGAGAAGCGCTTAATTGAGGAGAAAAGCGGCTATCTTTTATTGTCCCGGCATTATCTGAGGCGCTTAACCACGATAGAGCTGATAGGCCGCGAGTTTAAACACGGTGAGCTTGGGATATTCTCAATGAGCTTATGCCCTTACGGCCAGAAGGCGCTGGTTGAAGCTGTCGGTTTTATCAAAAAGTATAACTTGCCGGTAGATTTAAAGCTCTACTTTATAGCCGACTACAAAGACGGCTACTTTAGCTCTTTGCACGGGATAGATGAGGTGGAGGAGAATATCCACCAGCTCTTGATACAGAGATACTGGCCGGATAAGCTCTATGGCTATTTTTTATCAATCAACAAGATAAGCCGGTTTCAGGCCTTGGGCGAGCTTGGCATCCCGTATAATAAAATAGACAGCTTAAGAAAAGAAGGAGAGGCTCTCTTAAAAGAGAATATAAAGACAGCCTCAGGGCTTGATATCAGCGCTTCACCCACTTTTCTCTGGCAGAATAAATATATTATCGCCGGCCTGGATAAGGTTATGGCGCTTTTAGCTGATTTCAAAGAAGACTACTACAGCTCTAAATCTTACGCTAAAGCGGATAAAATCATGCTGGTCTATTTTACATCGCCTTCCTGCGGATTCTGCCGGACTGTTGAGGATAAGATACTGCCTGAGCTGGGTTCTGATTTTCCGGGCCTTATCGATGTCGTAAAGTTCGATACCTCAGAGCCCGGTAAATATAATTTTATGCTCAGGATGGAGGAGTATTACAAAATAAATAAGTCCGGGGTGCCCAAGATATTCATTGCAGACAGAGCTTTAGTGGGCAGGTTTGAGATAGAGGACAACATCTATCAAATCATAAGGGAGAATTTAAAGCGCGCCAAAGATATATTCCCCCACCCCTCAAAGCCGATAGAGATAGAGTATTTCTACAACAGCGCCAATATCAAAAGTGATAGCAGCGCCAGAGACATCTATGAGAGCTTTATTCCCGATATCGAGGTTAGATACCGCAGTAAAGCCGTATTTAAGAAATACGACATATCCCAAAAAGAGAATTTTGAGCGCCTGCTTTCAAGGACCAAAGAGTTAAAAGGCAGAGAGAACTTTTATACCCCGACCGTTATCTTGGACAAAGATATTCTCCAGAAGCCCGATGATATCCGCAAGGATATTGATTTTTTAATCCAGGACAGGCTCTTATCCGAAACTGTAGGCCATAAAGACGATATGCTGTTGGCCCGGATAGAGAGGCTCAGTCTGCCGGCGATAGTATCTGCCGGGCTGCTGGACGGCATAAATCCCTGCGCTTTTACCGTGATAATATTTTTTATCTCTTTTCTTACCCTCTCCGGCTACAGGAAAAAAGAGATGGTTTATGTGGGAGGCTCTTTTATATTCGCGGTGTTTCTGGCCTATCTATTGATAGGTATAGGGCTCTTTGCGGCTTTTTACAGAATGTCTTTTTACAGGACGTTGGCCGATATCATGCGCTATCTGATAATAGCGGTTGTGTTTTTGCTGGCATTTTTAAATATCTATGATTTTATAATTTGCCGTTTGAAAGGCTCAGAAGGCGTGATATTAAAACTCCCCCGTAAGGTCAAGTTTTTGATACAGAAGGTGATCGGAAAAGGCTACCGGAAGAGTTCTGTAGAGGCATCAAAAACTCCGGTGCTGAAGTTAACCTGCCTTGCTTTAGGGGTTGGGTTTGTAGTCTCTGTTTTAGAGTCGGTCTGCACAGGGCAGGTCTATTTCCCGACAGTCGCTTTTATAGCCCAGCTGCCCGGCATGGTTAAAATTAAAGCCCTGGGCTATCTTTTGCTTTACAATGTTATGTTTACAGTGCCGCTGATAGTGATATTTTTGCTTGGGCTCTGGGGCGTAACATCCCAGCAGTTTGCCGGGTTCATGAAAAAGAACTTAGGGATAATAAAGCTGACAACAGCGCTTCTTTTTATAGCAATAGGCGTGATGCTTATATATATTTATTGACGTTTGAACGTGTTTCCGTTTCCACGTGCCAACGTGTTAGCGTTTTTCCTTCCAACTTCTTATTTTCTCTTATAAAATAGTATTATGGCGGAGAGAGAAGAGAGGTTTATAGGCCGGCTTCTGGTAAATTCCGGAGTAATCTCCGAAAGCGACCTAGAGAGAGCGCTCATTGAGCATAAGCGCACAGGCGATTTCCTGGCCACAACAATAGTAAAAATGAAACTGGCCTCAGAAGAGGATGTTTTCACTCTTCTTGGTAATCAGGTAGGCGTTAAGTTTATCAACTTAAGAGAGCTAAGCATTCCGGCTAAAGCCTTAGAGAAAGTCCCGGCCAGATTTGCCCTGCATTACAAGATTATACCTATCGGCTTTGAAGAGAATACGCTGGAGATTGCGATATCCGACCCCTTAAACATACAGGCGATTGACGATATCCGCCTTCTTTTAAGTGTGGAGATAAATGTTTATCTGGCATATGAAGAGAGCATACTTGAGGCAATAAGAAAGAATTACGGCCTTGGTGCCGGAGCTGTGGAAGGATTAGCCGAAAAAAGAGAGGAGGCTGTTTCAAATCTTGAGAAAAAAGAAGACGCCGAAGACTCTTCGATAGTTAAATTTGTCGACCAGATTTTTTCTCAAGCCGTAAAAGACAGGGCTACAGATATACATATCGAGCCTTATGAAGACGAGCTGGCAGTAAGATACAGGATAGACGGAGTATTGCATAAAATGCCTCTTCCAAAAGGCGCCAAGCAGCTTCAAAATGCCGTGACCTCACGCATAAAGATAATGGCTAATCTGAACATTGCCGAAAAGAGGCTGCCTCAGGACGGCAGAATACTTTTTAAAGATGCAGAGAGCGAGTATGATTTAAGAGTTTCTACCCTGCCGACACCGGAAGGAGAGAGCATAGATTTAAGAATACTCTCTAAAACCATGCTGTTTAACTTTAAAGATTTGGGGCTCTTTGAGGATGATTTTGAAGTTTTAGAAAGCGTTATAAATAAACCCAACGGCATAGTCTTTGTTACCGGGCCAACGGGGAGCGGTAAGACTACTACTCTTTATACCTGCCTGCAGAAGCTCAATACCCAGGACAGAAAGATCATTACAGTAGAGGACCCCATAGAATACAGGATAAAAGG
>JAQUNS010000088.1 GCA_028717465.1 Candidatus Omnitrophota bacterium | reverse complement strand
TTTAATTTGTCGGCACAGAAATTGCCATTATCTTTGAGTTATCGTTCTTAAGGTCATTTTCTATTTTTGCAAAAATTTTGGGATATCTATCGATCAAGCTGTTGATAAAATCCGGGTCTCTCCAGTAAAGCGTATGGTCCATATCCCAGTATTTCTTGTCATCCTGTTCGACATTTTTGTAGATGCTCAGATTTAGGTCCAGTATCTTGACTGTAAATCCGGCAGATACGAGAACCTGGGATATTACCGCCAGCCCTACCGGCGGCCTTTCTACTCCCCAGGGAGGCATTATTGCCAAAGTAACGCTTCTGTTGCTTGAAACCGGCTCTGTCTGGGCACATTCGCATCTTAAGCATATCAAGCTTTTTTGGGCGGATTTTAAGCCTTTAATCTGGCCTCTGATATCCTGGTATTTATCGGATCCCCAAATGGTTTTTAAGGTATTTTTTCTAACATCTCCCAGTACGATCTCTTTTTTCCAATCCATACAGCAGAGCACTATCTCTCCGGATGAGGTAATATGCAGCATCTCATTTGCCCATATAGAGTTACAGCCGTATATATTATAGTTATGAACCGCTTTTAAAGTGGGGACATTTCCGGCCCTGGATATCGGGTGAGAATATATGCTGATTCTTTTTATGCCTTGATCAGACCAGAATTTTTTAATCTCCAGTTCCTCTTCTTTTGAGATATATTGATTTTTGATAAAATTTACCATGATAAATTTAGATATATCTTTATTGTTGTTTTCAGATTTTTTGATAAACTCAAGAATTTTTCTTACAGGTTCAAGCGCAGATATGCCCATTGTTTTTTGAATAGTCTCCGGCCTTATACCGTGAATACTGAATCCTATCCAATCCAAGCCGCTATCTATGATCTCGGCGGATTTTTTTTCATCCAGCAGAGAAGCGTTTGTCAGGATATGGCTGGATACCCAGGGCAGGCTCTTTTTAATATATGATATCTTTTCGGCTATTCTATCGTCCATAAGAGGTTCGTTCATAAGATAGGGCATAACTACTTTTATGTTTTTATGGCCACTGCATTCGTTAATTATTTTTTTAAAAATATCTGCAGGCATTTTGAGTTGCCGAGACTGGTTTTTTAAATATGGATAAGGACAGAAACCGCAACTTGCATTGCAGCCTGAAACAGTTTGAATCATTAAGTAATTCGGAAATTCCGGTATCATGAATATTTTTGAGATAAAATTTTATGCATATGTTCGTTATGCATAAAATTGTCGCATTCTTTATAACAGTTCATTTGAGCGAAATAAGGATTATCTTTTTTAAAATATTTTGCCCGGTGCCTGAATCCGTTATATTTTTCAGAGTACCATATCTCAGGCAGTGATTTTTCTATGATATTACCCATGGGATAATCTACTCCTCGGCAGCAGGGCACTATATTTCCGTTGGGCATAATACGGGCAAAAAACCACCCTACATAGCAAGGTATGGTATCTATCCTGCTCTTATCGTAATATCCCTGCGAAGAATCTGATTCCAGCCTTGAGACAAATCCGGACAGATTCTCTATCTCTATGCCGCTGCCAGAAATACAGGACTGCATTGCTTTAAAATCAGATTTTAACTGGGCTAATTGCTGTTTATTTAAAAGTAAAAAATCTGTTTCATCTTTAAATGTATCGGCAAAAGTAAAGTATAGTGCATCTGCCAAGACTCGTTCAGCAAATTTACCCATATCCAGAATAGTATCAAAATTATCGGAAGTTATTACGTTTGCGATTGTTACCTTGGTATCCTTTGATTTTATTGAATTGAGATAGCTAAGATTTTCCGATATGTTCAAGAAGTCTTCTTTTTTTGTGCCGGGATGAATTTTGATGTAAGTTTTGGCATCAGGAGCCCAGAGGCTGATGGTTATCTCGTTTAATTTTAACCCGGCTATATTTTTAATCTTATCCCTGTCTAATCCGAAAAAGTTTGTTGTCAGGCAGGTTCTTATGTTTTTTGATTTCGATATTTCCATCAGTTCAAATATTTTGCCATAAAGCAGCGGTTCTCCCCCTCCGGTAAAGCGCAGTATAGCTAAGCCCATATCGGCTGCATCTTTAATGAAGGCCTCTGCCGCCGGATAAGGTAATTCTTGCTGCAGCCAGGAAGAGGAAGGCTTGTTTTGCTTTAAATGTTGCGAATAGAGCCAGCAGGCGTTACAGCGCAGCTGGCATCTGTTAGTCAGGTCCATTACAACGTGTTCGGGACCTTGATAGGCGGCTCTGGAATCTTTTATGCCCAGAATTATTTTATTGATTGATGGAGCACTAATCTTGCTTCTGTTAGAATCAGATTTTTTTATTCTCATCTTTTTATATTTAGCCAGTATTTTAATAAAGGCTATCTGCGGTTTAGTCAAAGACATTATTTTCTTGTGCATGTGCAGATTGCGCCCTATGTCATCACAGCTTTTATAGCATCCCGCCTCTTTTGTTTCCGGGTCGTTTCCTATTAATCCGAAGAAAGGATCATCTTTTTTATAAGACAGCATTTTTTTTCGGCATAATATCTGTTTTTCCGAGTTCCATATTTTAGAAAATTTGTTTTCGTAGATATTTCCTACCGGAAACCGGTGAGACTTAAGGCAGGTGTTGACATTGCCGTCCGGTAGGATGCGGCAAAACAGCCAGCCGATGTAGCAAGGCATGGATTCGATGATGTTTCTGTCGTATTTAGCCTCTGCTACGTCACGGTTACGGCTTAGACGCCTGAGGAATTGGTCAAAACGGAATAAGTGGACTCCTTTATAGCTGAAGTTCTGGCCTAATACGTTGCCTACATCACGAGCTTCTCTATATAATATCTCCTGCTCTTGGAGGCTCAGGGCAAGCTTATCTGTTTTGCCGGGCATAGTATCTATAAGGGTAAACTCTACGGACTCAGATTCAGTCTGGCGGGCAAATTCTATCATCTGGTTTAGTTCCTGGTAGTTCATATTAAATATTACTTCGTATATTTTAATCAAAGGGCGGTTTTTTTTATTTCTGTTTAAATAGCAGAGATTCTCCTTTATTCGATCAAAATCCTGTTCTGTTTTATTGGGATGAGTCTGGCTGTATGTTTTGGCTGTTCCTGCCCAGACGCTTACAGTCATGTGGTCAATGCCTAGTTCTATTATTTTATCTATCTTACTTTTATCTAATAATGTAAAATTAGTGTTTACATAACAGGAGAGGTTAAGTTTTTTGGTATACTCTAAGATCTCCATTATCTGAGGGTGCATAAAAGGTTCTCCGCTGCCGGAATAGTACACCTCTTTGGCGCCCATCGCTTTGATCTCGTTAAGCAGATCTTTAGCTGTTTGAAACGGTATATACTGGGATTTCAAATCAGCAGGCATCGATTTCTCGCCTAAAAGAGGAGAGTTGCACCAGCAGCCTATGCAGTTGTTATTGCAGTTATTGGTCAAATCTATTTGGACATGGAAAGGCCCTTTGTAGGCATATTCACCGTCAAATATTCCTGCTATGTCTAAAATATTCTCAAATAAATTAGAAGGTTTTAAGAATTTTACCGCTCTTTTGAGTGTCAATTTTATGCCATGCGCGGCGAGAGACTCTTTGAGTATATTAAACGGAATTCTGCGGGGATAAACCGAGGAGTGGTCGCAAATAATTTTAGCTTCTGTTTTAGGCTTGGTTCTGAGTTCAATCTTTTCTATATGCGGTATATATAGCGAAGAAAATAATTCTATGCTGTGGGTTCCTTTTTCAAAATAATACTCATGCTCTTTTGACAATTTCAGGTGTTTTCTGCTCCAGCCGCCGGTTGTAGACTTAGCTATTTTAGCAACATAGTTTTTGTCTATCTTAAGCTCTATCGGGCGCGGTATTTCAGATGCGTAGCTGAGCCATATTTCATAACAGTCGTCTTGTTCTATTTTTATCAAATACTCTGCGTATCCGAATCCGGCTCCCCCGTCTATAACCATGCCGCTTCCGAATATGTCCGAGCTTCTGTTTAAGTTGCCCCGGATAAAGGAGCGGGCCGGAATAGATATTTTATTTTTAAAGTAATTTACAGAAGGCAGCTGCTGATTATCTGCCCGCTTTAAGTGGTTCAGTAAGTCTCTGTGAACCATCAGGTTTGCCCCCAAGTTGTCACAGATATTGTGGCAATTTGTTTTTAAAAAATATTCATCTTTTTTAGGTAAGCATTTACAGTTTTGCCTAAACTCTTCATATTCGGCGGAAAAGAATATATCAGAGAATCGCTTGGTTTTTATATTGCCCAGGGTAAAACCGGATTTGCAGCATGGTTTTACATCGCCTTCTGTAGTTATTCTGGAGAAAGTCCAGCCTGCATAGCAAGGTATCGTATCAACAAAGTCCTTGTCTAAACCGGGTTCTTTGCGTGCTAGAGAACCTATCCTTCTTAAGAATGTGTTTATTCCTAAAATAGACAACAGGTCAACCTCTAAAGGATAATCCTGTTTATTTAGGTAGCATTGTTTATAGAGCTTACAGTCTTTGCATACTTCTTGGTCAAAATAGTATTTTATATGCCTGACATCTTTTTCCGGATAGGGAATCTTTCTCTTGCTGTACTTTCCATTCGCGCCGGATGCAGCTCGTACGCCGTTTAAAACAGAGAAACCCATCTTTT
>JAQUNS010000087.1 GCA_028717465.1 Candidatus Omnitrophota bacterium | reverse complement strand
CTTTGACTTACATGATGCACCCGGATGTATGATTATAAAATCTTTTAATCTGCGGCTGTTTATTTCGGACTCTGCCCAACTTAGCGCTTCTCTATCCGGAATTATCAGTTGATTAAACATTAAGTTTTTAATCCCAACTTTATCAAGCAGTTCAAAGTTATACTCTGACTCTGATATTTCTCCTTTTTGCTTTAAATGCTTTACTATCTTATTATTAAGGTAACCCATCTTACAATCATAGCCAACCCTGTTGGGAATATTGGCCAGGAAAGAAAGCAGGTGGTTTCTGTTGCTGGGATGAAAATTAACCGCTAAATCAAATTTTCTCTGTCGGATGCTTTTTAGTAATCTTAGAAAACCTGATATTCCGCTATGAGATCCTTTTTTATCCAGATAGATTATTTCGTCGATATACGGGTTATTCTTTATTATTGCTCCGGCCTCGATACCGGACATAAAACATATGTAAGAACCGGGGAACTTTCTATAAACCGCCTCAATCGCAGGAGTAGTCAAAACAAGGTCTCCTATTCTGTCTGTGCGGCTTAGCAGTATTCTCTTGTATCCGGGCACCGGATAACTGTATCTTTGCCGGATCATATCTTTTAAAACCGAAAATACATAATCCGGCTTTAAAGAAACCAAGCACCTTCTGTCTTTTAAGCTGCACTGGGCTTTCTGGCAAGGAACGCAAGGATAGAACTTCTGCACTACACAAGAATTATCCGACAACGGCCCGTATCTATCGCTGGATGTCGGCCCGAACAAAGCAAGAGTCGCGGCATTGCACGCTGAAGCTAAATGCAATGCTGCACTGTCGTTTGTTATTACACAAACGGCTTTCTTGATAATATAGGCGGCTTGGGCAATAGTAGTCTTGCCGGTCAGGTCCTTAACTCTTTTATCTATCACCAGTTTGCCGGCCCGGATTGACTCTGAGCTGTCCCCGATAACGACTATAGAAATATCCGGATATTCCTTCAGGAAAAGGCTTAAAAAATCACGGTAGTGCTCTAAGGGCCAGGTTTTGGTAATGCTATTCGCTATCGGAGCTAACACTATATACCTGTTTAAATTGTAAGAATCTATCTTTTGCTGGTCTTCGCTCTTCCAGAGCACCAAAGGCTTAAATTTTTTAAGCCGGTCTATAGAAATCAGGCTCTTCAAAGCACTGTTGTGCTTTAAGTACATGTGGCTTTTTAGATTAACCGGCCTTAAAACTCTGTTGGATATAATAAAGGAAAAAAACATGTTTTTAAGGTCGACCGTGAAATTATAGTTATTGTGTCTCAGGCCTTTAAAAAGGACCGCTTTTTTAAAAAGAGATGACGTTTTTTGATAAATGTATATGCGGTTTATTCTGCAGTCTGACAAAAAAACTCCTTGCGCTCTGGTGCTTGTCAGAATATCTAAGCTGGCCTCAGGAAACTTTGATTTTAAAGCAGCCACGGTTCCGGTCGATAAAACCGCATCACCTATATTGCTTGGAGTTATTATAAGAATTTTCATCCGGACAATACTATCAATCCCGGCTTAAGCCTTTTAGCCTGGCAAAGACCATAAAACCGGTATGGCCGACCATTCTATGGTGCGGGCGAACGCTATAACCTTTTATCTGCCAGGGCCGCAGGAGCACTTCCAAAATCTCTATCTCCATAAACCTTTCGCTGGCCTGGAGCTCTTTGACCAGCCTCTCTGCCTGTATAATTGTTGGTATATAGGACACAAATTTGCCGCCGCTTTTCAATGCTTGTAAAGCCTCTGGTATAACATCCCAGGGCTGGGAAAAATCCAGTATAACCGCATCTAAATCCGACTCTTCTATGCCGGTTGTAATATCTTTATCTTTCAAGGTTACATTTTTGGGAATTTTTCCGTAAAACTTTTCTATGTTTTTAACAGCCATCTGCTGCAGCTCAGGCCTGTTATCATAAGAATAGATATGACCCTTAGAATTTAAAAATCTAAGCAAAGCCATAAGCAGAGCGCCTGATCCGGTACCGGCTTCTACGATTCTGTCTTTGTGCTTAATGTCGGCCCAGAGTAATATTACAGCTATATCTTTAGGATGAATGATAGCGGTCTTTCTGGCCATCTTCTGAATGTAGTCATTGAGTGTCGGATAGAAAACATTAGCCTTGTTTCCGGTTGAGGTTTTAATATCTGCACCGTCGTCTTTACCTATTATATCTTTGTGGTATATGGTGCCCAGATGTGTCTGCAGGCGGCCGTTCTTAACAAGCCTTTGGATAAAAGATTTTTCTTTTTCGTCTTTGATTATAACCAGATCGTTATTTTTAAAACCCATTTTATTAAACCTCTATTTAAAGCGCAGGATATATTCGGCAAACATTCTGTCCAATATCCTGCATTTTTTATCGTCTCTTCTGATTATCAGGCCTTTATCTATGAGCCTGTAGACAAAATTTTTTATGTTGGCCACGGGATATCCTTTGATCTTCTTTTTATATATGATTAACTCTCTTAATTCCGGCAGGCTGATATACTCTCCGCTTTCGGCAAAGATAACAAGCAGCTCCTTTTCCCTGTCGCTGGCTTTATTATACAGAGACGAAAAATATTCTATGCCGAGATCTTTAATAGTATTGACTAAAGAGACATCCCAGCAGCTGTTATTTACCACACCTTTAACCTGATTATCGTAAAGATGGTTGGCTAAAAGCTGCAGCTCATAGGGATGTCCCTCTGAATAATGCCAGCAGTTCTCAATAATGCCCTCTTTAAAAACAACGCCTGTATTAAGCAGAGTATTTTTAATTGTAAACTCCAGACTGTTTTTATCAAGTTTGCTAAGAATCTGCTTCTTTCTGAAAAAACGGCCCACCGGATCATATCTCTTCAAAAAACTCTCCCAGCCGCCGGGAGTAGAAGACAACAAAAACAAATAATTAGTATCTTTTATTATCTGTTCACTGGATAGAACCAGCCTTAAAATATCCAGAAATTTAGGGGCACCGGATGCGTTCTGAACATCATCTATCAGAATAACCAGCAGTTCTGAGTTTGAATCTAGATATATATTTTTAAAAGCCTCTATTGTTGCAATAGGTATATTTTTAAATTTTTTAAACAGGCCGGAAATATCGATGTTCAAGCCCAGGCTAAAAGATATCTCTTCTAACAGTGAAAATATCATATCTTTGTAGGATTCATCTTTATCGCCTTTAGTCAAAGCGGTGTAGACTGATTTATAGCCTTTGTTCTGGGACAGCTTTTTATAGTATTTTAACAGCGATGTTTTACCCATGCCCCATTCACCGAGCATGAGCAGATGGAACTGTTCTCCTCTGCCTCTTTTAACAAGCAAAGAAAGAACCTCCTCAACCAGCCCGTCCCTGGCGCCCAATATCTTAGGCTCCAGCCCGGACTGGGGCGTAAAAGGATTAGTAACTATCTGGACCATGGCAAATATTTTAGATTATTACGGTTACAAAATCAAATCAATTTTGTAACTTTTGTGTATTATTTGAAAAGATAGGTAACAGTATTATGAAGTGGCTCTGTGAACTAAAGGATGTTTGAGTGAGGGCGTTTCCCGCCACGGCGGGGTCGATATTGTATAGCTGGGGAAATTTCACGTCCCTCCCGAGAACATCCTTTTGGTGTTAGCTATCTTTAATAATATTACAATTTTGTAACTTTTGCACTTCGAAAAGAATGTACTTCTGAGTTTGAGATATCTCAAAAAAATTAAAAAGGTTTGATTTTAGATCAGCGAGATCTTTCTTTCTAACGACCAGATAACCGTCTTTTAACTCTTGGGAACTGTTGATAACATCTACTATGGACCTGGAGTAAAAAGCTAAGCTAGGCTGGAAGAACCCCCAGGAATAAATCCGGTTCTCTTTAACCTGTTGCCGGATAAATAGATTTTTAGCTGAGCGGTAATCAGAGAATTCATAGCCGTAACTGCGCACCAAAGCAGCATAGATCAAGAGCGGAACCATAGCGAGATAGAAAAACTGGTATTTTAATTTTAGCCCGGATATCAGCAAAAGCGGAAAAGCTGTTAAAAAAATCATCAGCGCTATTCTGGGAAACGATATTCCGCTTATATTACTCATAGAAGCCAGAGGCAGATATATTAAAACTAAAGCAACGGCCGTAAGAATTATAAAAAAAAATAATGGAATCTTTGTTCTGTTTGACCAGAGCCTTTGAACACTGCCAGAGGATATTACGGATAGAGCCGGGAATATAGACAGTACATAGGTAGGCAGTTTTGACTTACAAAAACTGAAAAATAAAAAAACAACAACTGCATACACAGCCATAAATTTCGTAAAATCGTGCTGGAACTCTGATTTTTTAACGCCGAATAAAATCAAAGACCAGGGTAAAAATCCTGCAAATATCACAGGAAGATAATAATAGAACGGCTCTCTGTGCACAAAGCCTTCCTGAAACCTGCCCAGAGTCTCTCGATGCAGCAAAACCAAAAACTCAGCCCAGCCTATCTCAAATATTAACAGTAAGTACCAGAAACCTCCGGCTGCTAAAACTATTAAAATTCCCAGCGGATTAAAAAACACTTTTAAAGGCCTGGGGTTTTTTATCAGAATTGTAAACACTGCCAAGCTTATAAATATCAAGATTGCTCCGGAGGGCCCTTTTACAGACAGAG
>JAQUNS010000086.1 GCA_028717465.1 Candidatus Omnitrophota bacterium | reverse complement strand
CGCTTGCTTCTTTGGCCGATAAAATAAAAGCTGTCCGGATAGAGCCTGTTAATATCAGCGGGCCTTTGGCTCTTGCAGTAGGAAGCGATATAAGCGATAATATATACCTTATGGCCAAGATAACGGCTTCGCACTGCAAAAAAGGTTCAGCCGGAAATATAAAGTTAGAGGTCAGTTCCGGTTCTAAAAAAGAATACATAGACCTAGAGCCCAAAGACAGAGATAGCTATCGGGCGCTCAGGCTATAGGGAGGTAGTATGGACAGAAAAGAACTTAAAATGATGAAAAAAGAACAGCTGCTCAAGCTGGCAAAGAAAGATAAGATTTCGATATCTGCCAGCGCCAAAAAAGACGACATAATCACAGCTTTATTATCTAAAAAAGAAAATCCCAAAGCAGTGCTTAAATCCAAAGCGAAACCCAAGGCCCAACTTAAGATAGAAAAGCCTAAGACAGTTAAGAGGCCTGCTTTAAGAAAGAAAACAGCTAAAGTACCGCTAAAAAAATCCGGGGCTATTGCCAAGATTAAGCTGAAAACTTCCAACCATGTCGGGCAGACCATAGTTGAGTCTACTAAATTTCAGGCCGGCTCTGACCAAAAGGACCAGGAATACAGAAAAGACGAATTAAGCATACAGCACCGTTACGGAGAAGATACTTTCGTGCTTATGGTAAGGGATCCCTGGTGGCTGTTCTCGTACTGGGAGATAACTCTTGAAAGCTGGAATAAAGCGCGGGCTCATTGTGCAACAGACCATAAAGAGGTTTTAAGGGTTTATGATGTAACCGGACTTGAATCTTCCAAGAAAAAGTTTAACCGCTATTTCGATATAGAGCTCTCTCCTTTTGTAGAAAACTGGTATATAAACGTAGAGGAATCCGGCAGAAGTTATGTCGCAGAGATAGGCTTGCGAGACTCCAGAGGCGTATTTTACCCTATTATCCGCTCCAATGTGGTTATGACTCCCAAGTATGGCCCTTCTGATGCGGTGGACGAAGAGTGGATGGTGCTGGAGGAGGATTACTGGAAAATGTTTGCTCTTTCAGGCGGCTACGGCATAGGCAAAGGCTCGGAAGAACTTCAGGAGGTCTTAAAACACAGGATGCTGGAAACAATATCTTCTCCCGGAGTTAAACCGGATAAAAAATAAAAGAGATGAAAGAGAAAGGCTACCTCTCCATAGTTCTACACGCCCACCTTCCTTATGTCAGGCATCCGGAATACGATGATTTTATAGAGGAACGCTGGCTGTTTGAGGCTATAACCGAAACCTATATACCTCTGATAGAGATGTTCCGGCGCCTCAGAAATGAAGGTGTCAATTTTAGGATTACCATGTCTATTACGCCCACCTTAGCCAATATGCTTAAAGACGAGCTATTGCAGGACAGATACCTTAAGCATATCGAAAAACTGATTGAACTCGCCGAGAAAGAGGTTAACCGTACCCAGAATAGCCCTTTTAACAGGTTAGCCAGGATGTACTGCGATGAGTTTAAAAGGGCAAGGCATGTATTTGCCGGTGAATACAATAGAAATATATTAAATGCTTTCAAAGAGTATCAAGACGCCGGTTTTTTAGAGATAATAACCTGCGGCGCTACGCATGGCTTTATGCCGCTCATGATAGACCCGGAGTCTGTCAAGGCCCAGGTCCGCGTCGGAGTCCAGACATACCAGGAAGTGTTTGGAAAGAAACCCAGCGGCATCTGGCTTCCGGAGTGCGGGTATAAGCCTTATGATGACAAGATCCTTAAAGAAGAAGGCATAAAATATTTTCTTGTCGATACCCACGGTATTTTATTTGCACACCCCCGGCCGCGCTATGGAGTCTACTCCAGCTATTTCTGCTCTTCAGGTGTTGCTGTTTTCGGAAGAGACGTGGAAAGCTCAAAATCGGTCTGGAGCGCTGCGGAAGGTTATCCGGGAGATTACTACTATAGAGAGTTTTACCGCGATGTCGGATTTGACCTGGATTATGAATATGTCAGGCCCTATATAAATCCCGACGGCAGCCGCGGTAATACCGGAATCAAGTACTACCGGATTACTGGTAGTACTCCTCATAAAGAACCTTATGATATTGATAGAGCCCGCGATAAAACCTCTGAGCATGCCGGAAATTTCATGTTTAACCGTCAGAAACAGGTTGAATATCTGGCTAACTTTATGGATAGAAAGCCTATAATAGTAGCGCCTTACGATGCCGAGCTTTTCGGGCACTGGTGGTTCGAAGGCCCGATGTTTCTGGAATTTTTAATTAAAAAAATACATTACGATCAATCCGATATCAAACTGATAAGCCCGGTAGACTATCTTAAAAAATATCCCAGAAACCAGATTTTAAAGCCGTCTTTTTCAAGCTGGGGCTGGAAAGGTTATAGCGAGTTCTGGCTCAACGGCGCTAACGACTGGGTCTACAGGCATCTGCATAAAGCGGCTCAGAGAATGAAGAAACTGGCTCTTGAAAATCGCGGCGCTGCCGGGCTAAGAAGAAGGGCTCTTAACCAGATGGCCAGGGAGCTTTTGCTGGCACAGTCCAGCGACTGGGCTTTTATTATGAAGACAGCAACTCATGTCGAGTATGCCCAGAGGCGGGTAAAAGAGCATATCTTCAGGTTTAACCGCCTTTATTCAGAGGTAGTCAATAACAATATAGATGAGATTTATTTAGACGTTCTTGAGAAAAGGGACAATCTGTTTGCCAATATAGATTTTGAAGTTTATGCCATGAGCGTAGGAGAATTTTAAAATGAAGCTTAAAATAGTTCTGTTATTTTTGGTTATCGCGATTGTGTTTTCAGTTTGCAGGCATGCCTTAACAGAGGACGGCCGGGACAAACTTTCTCTTTTAGAGAAAATAGATTTGCTTATCGATAAACAGGATGAAGTTTTAAGCCGACTCGATGTTATTCATGAAGAGCTGGTAAAGATCAGAATAAGAGTTTCGCGAAACCTGTAATGAGAATTATCTTTTTTTCATTCTGTCTGTTTATTTTAATTGGTATAATTTTGTTTGTTGATTTAGCAGGAGCTTATTCGGGGAGGGTGGATAATTTTCTGGAAAAATTTAGAACCGTTATCTCAAACCAGGCCAAAATAGACAGCAAGTTAAAAGAGATAGACGAGGCTCTAAGCCAGGTCAAGGTCCGCATAGAGAGAAGTATCAGGCCTTAATCTTTATCGTACAGGGAGGGCATGTTTGGTTATAACAGAGCAGAAGCCTTTTAACGAGATAGTAAGCCATCTCAAAAAAGGAGAGAAGATATTTATCATAGGATGCGGTGAATGCTCTACTACCTGTAAAACAGGCGGAGAAGAGGAGGTCCTGGCTTTAAAGAAAAAACTGCAGGAAGAAGGTTTTCTGATCACCGGTTTTGTTGTGCCTAAGGCTCCCTGTATTGCCAGCCATATTAAATCGGCAATTGCCAAGAATTTTAGCCAGATAAAAGATTCCGACTCCTATTTGATATTAACATGCGGTTTGGGGGCGCAGTCTGTGATTGCAAACGACAGGCTTGGTCTGCCTGCACATATCGGCTGCAATACTCTTTTCATAGGCATGGTCGGTTTAGATGCTAAGAACTTTTTTGAGGTTTGTTCGGCATGCGGCGACTGTATGCTGGAAGATACTCTAGGAATCTGCGCTTTAACGCAGTGCCCCAAGGGAATCTTGAACGGCCCCTGCGGAGGCATGGCAGAAGGAAAATGCGAGTCCGATAAAGACAGAGAGTGCGTCTGGGTGGCTATATATAACAGGCTTAAAGATAAAGGCAGGCTTGAAAGCTTTTTTAAAATTTACCCGGCCAAGGATTTTTCTAAACATAAAAAACCCAGGCACAAGGTTATTGGTTAAGTAATGATAAATAAAGAGATAATAGAAAAAGCAGTTGTCGGTATATTGCAGGCCGTAGGCGAAGATCCTAACAGGCAGGATCTATTAAAAACTCCTCACAGGGTTGCACAGATGTATGAGGAGATACTGGATGGAATAGGCAAGGACCCGGCCAAAGAGCTGGAAGTATTTTTAGAGCAGAACCACGAAGAGATCGTTTTGGTCAAAGATATACCGCTCTACTCGTTATGCGAACACCATATGCTCCCGTTTATAGGCAAGGCCCATGTTGCTTATATACCAAAAGGAGACAGGGTTACCGGTTTGAGCAAGCTGGTCAGGGTTGTTGACATATTGGCCAGGCGCCTTCAAGTCCAGGAGAGGTTGACTGCTCAGATTGCGGACGTGATAATGGCCAAGTTAAAACCTTACGGCTGCATGGTTATTATCCAGGCCGAGCATCTCTGTCTTAGCATGAGAGGGGTTAAAAAACCGGGTACTGTGACTGTGACATCGGCAGTGCGCGGTGTTTTCAAGCAGAACCAGAAGACCAGATCAGAAGCTTTGGATCTAATTTTAAAATGAGCGAATATTCAGTCTTTCTGCTGGAACCGGACGAGCTTTTGCGGGAGGCTTTCTTAAGCGTATTGGAAGAGAAAGGCTATGCGGTCTATCCTTTTGCCCAGGCCTTAGAGGCGCAAAGCTTTGTAGAAAAGATAGAATTTCAGATCGCGGTAATAGACAACGATCTCTGCGGCATTAAAACAGCAGATGTAATTTCAGCTGTAAAAAAGGCCCATCCTTTTTCATCAGTGAT
>JAQUNS010000085.1 GCA_028717465.1 Candidatus Omnitrophota bacterium | reverse complement strand
ATCTACAAAGAGGCTTTTTAGGTGTTTATCCTGCTTCAGAAGCCTGGTGATATCGAATTCAACCTGGACAAAATTTATCTCCATAAATTTATTTTCCTGAAAACCGGCAGGGTTAAGTATAGCAACGCCTTCCAATCTCAGGAAACCTTTGTGCAATTTTGAATCGACATGGCCTATGGTAATTCTGGCATTGGTTTTTGCCCTTAGAATAGCTCCGGCAGATAACTTTACTATCTGGCTCTGCAGAAAAAACAGGACAACCCCAAGCAATATTATCAGCCCAACCAGCCTTTTAAGAATCCATCCTATTAAACCCATAAATAATCACCTCAGGCATCCTGATACTGGTATTTATAATATTTACAGTAAAGGCCGCCTTTCTGGATAAGCTCATCATGTTTGCCTTGTTCTGCGATAACGCCGTTATCTACCACTATTATCCTGTCTGCCCTTCTGGCAGTAGATATGCGGTGGGCTATCAAAAATACCGTCCTGCCCTCTATCAGGCGCTGGATAGCCTCCTGCACTTTAAGTTCAGAAACAGCATCAAGTTGAGCTGTAGCTTCATCCATAATAAGAATAGGCGGGTTTTTTAAAATAGCCCTGGCAATAGCCAGGCGCTGTTTTTCGCCCCCTGAAATCTTAGCTCCCCGCTCTCCTACTATTGAATGATATTTATCCGGCATGCTCTGAATAAACTCATCGGCGTTGGCGGCTATGGCAGCCCGTTTTATCTGTTCAAGGCTCTTGCCTCTAATGCCGTATGAGATGTTATTAGCTACTGTATCGTTGAATATAACGGGCTCCTGGGTGACAAGGCCTATGTGCTGCCTTAAAGAATCTATTTTAACTTCTCTTATGTTGACCCCGTCTATTAAAATCTCACCGGAAGTCGGGTCGTAAAAACGCAAAAGCAGATTTACAAGAGTGGATTTACCGACTCCGCTGGGCCCGACAAAACAGAGCACTTCACCCATATTGACTTTAAGATTAATGCCTTTGATAACATCTTTTACGCCGTCATAGCTGAAATAAATATTTTTATACTCAACAGATTCTTTGGGCTCTTTTAAAATAGCGGCCTGCGGTTTTTCCTGCACAGAAGGCTCCTGATCCAAAAGCTCGAATATCCTCTCTCCTGCAGCCAGGGCAATCTGATTGAAATTATAGACCTTGATAAGGCGTTTTGCCGGCTTCATTAAGGCGGCCAGGCTCGCTAAAAACAGCATGAATACCCCAAAAGACATCTCACCGGCTATAACATCTCTTCCTCCTATGATAAGCACAATCACTCCGGCAAATGCGGCAATGATCTCTGAAAACGGATTGATCATAAGAGTCCTTCTCATAGTTTTAAGCATCAGCTTGTAAAAATCCTGGTTTAGAATTTTAAATCTGGACGACTCATCTCTCTCCATAGAGAAAGCTTTCACTATATTCATGGAAGTAAAAGTTTCCTGCATCCTTACGTTCAATTCTCCCATTTTATCCTGGGCCTGCTTGGAAATTTTACGCAGCCTTTTACCCACCTTTATAAGCGGAAAACCGACCAGCGGCATTACTACCAATACTATCAAAGCCAGCTCGAAATATACCACCAGAACAACTACCAGGAAGACCAGCAGTTGAAAACTGTAATATATGCCTTCAGCCAGGCCTTCTGTGAGGACGTGCCTTATGACATAGACGTCATAAGTCATGCGCGATATCAGGTCTCCGACTCTGCTTTTAGAAAAAAAATCCATAGACATATACTGGATCTTTTCGAATATCTTGCCTCTGATATCCCTTATCACGCGCTGGCCTGCAATCTCCATCAAAACAGCCTGCAGATAAAAAGTAATTCCTTTAAGGCAGACTAATACCAGCAAAACTACGGCCAAACCGGTAAGCAGTTTCATCTGGGGCATAGAATTGGCTTTACTTATCAGCTCATTTATAAATTGAGGAACATTCTGATTGGAGAGCACTATCGGCTTATTGGTCAGAACTTTGTCGGCCAGCGGAACCAGCATACTCAAAGAGGCCCCGTCTGTAAAAGTAGAGATAATCATGAAGGCTATTGCGCAGGCTATTACAGCCAGATATGGCTTGGCCATCTTTAATATTCTGAGATAGAGATTCATAGCTTATGATTATAGCACATCAGGATTTTAATTTCTGGCAAAAATTCTCGCGGATGTTCAGTGGAACCCTTGCCCTGATATATACTCCGCCGGGCCCGCTTCTCTTTTCGATTATATTGTCTTCACCGAGCATCTCAAGCGCAGACATTTTACTATCCGGTACGAACACATTAAGCCAGGATTCATAAAAAGAAAACGATTCTTTTATCTTCTCAATCAAGCTGTCAATCCCTATGCCTCTAAGCGCTGAAATAAAAACTGAGTCCGGATTCCGGAATAAAACAGCATCTCTGTCAAGCTCTTCGGTTTTGTCGATTTTATTGAATACGGTAATTATTTTTTTATCATGGACGCCCAAGTCGTTCAAAACGCTGTAAACCGCATCTTTGCGCTGAGCAGCGAGATGGTGGGATATATCCAGGACATGGAGTATCAGATCAGCTTCGTTTATCTCCTCCAGAGTTGCCCGGAAAGAGTCTATTAAATGATGGGGCAGATCGTTTAAAAAACCTACGGTATCTGAAAACACGATCCTCTGCCTGCCGGGCAGAACATAAAGGCGCGAAACAGGGTCAAGAGTCGTAAACATGCTCCCGGATGAGATTTGCGCCGAATCTGTCAGGGTATTTAAAAGCGTGGTCTTTCCGGCATTTGTGTAGCCGACAAGAGCGATGAGCGGAATTTCGTTCTGTTTTCTCTTCTTGCGCAAAGACAGCCGCCTTTTTTTGACATCTCCAAGTTCCTCTTTTAGTTTTTCAATCCTCTTTCTTATTCTTCTTCTGTCTATCTCAAGTTTTTTTTCACCGGGCCCGCGTGTCCCGATGCCTCCCCCTAAACGCGAAAGCATAATGCCTTTTCCTTTCAGGCGGGGCAACAGGTAATTAAGCTGGGCAAGCTCAACCTGAAGCTTCCCCTCCGAGCTTCCGGCATGGCGGGCAAAGACATCCAGTATCAGCTGGGTCCTGTCTATAGTCTTGATACCGGCAGTATCTTCTATGTTCTGCTGCTGAACCGCAGAGAGATCATGGGAAAAAATAATTACATCGGAGCCTTTAGCTTTAAGCGCCAGATCCTCGACTTTTCCTTCTCCTACAAAAGAGTGCGGGTTAATCTTTCTGAGCCTGCAGATCTCTTCTCCTTTGATGCCGCAGCCTGTAGAGAGAACCAGTTCCCGTATTTCATCAGCACTGTCTTTAACCGGCCAACGCTCCTTGGCATGCTCAAGTTTTATGTTTACTATATAGGCAGACTCTCTCATGGGGTTTTTAAAAATTCATCGGCTATAAATTTTGCAATAGAGTAAGCAGAATCAAAATTGCTCCGTTCCAGCCAGATAACGCGCTTATCCCTTCTTAGCCAGGATAACTGCCTTTTGGCAAAACGGCGGGTATTACGCTTAGTTAAACGCACAGCTTCTTCTAAGCTGTATTTTCCGTTCAGATGTTCTATTGTTTCTTTGTAACCATGCCCCTGATAAGCGCTAAAACTGATCGATCCTGCTATCGATTTCACTTCATCTACCAGGCCTGCTTTTACCATAGCATCGACCCGTTCATCTATTCTTCTGTATATCTGAGCCCTCTTGTCGCTGATACCGTAAATAAAGATATTATATTCACCTGATATCCCGTCCTTTTGGCCTCTTAAAGAAGATATTTTAGAGCCTGTTAAATAATGTACTTCCAAGGCCCTGATAATCCTTCTTAAATCGTTAGGATGTATTTTTACTGCCGCCTCCGGATCCACCCTCACCAACTCCTGGTAAATGCCCTCCTCGTCCCCTGCCCCCTTTAGTCCCCAGCGGTTAGATTTCACGGATGTGAAATCTGTAGAGGGATTGTCACCCTGTACCCTGTACCCTGTACCCTGTACCCTGCACCCTGTACCCTGCACCCTGGCCATCAGTGTTTTCCTTATCTCCTCATTCCTGCCCGGGCCTTTAAATATGCCGTCCAGAAGCGAATATAAATACATAACAGAGCCGCCTGCGACAATAGGTACTTTACCGCGATCTGTGATATTTTTCAGAGTTTTTTTAGCATTGTCAACATAGTCTGCAGCGTTGAAATTCTGGCTGGATTCTATTATATCGACCATGTGATGGGCTATTTTTCCGCGCATAGAATTATCCGGCTTGGATGTGCCGATATCCATGCCTTTATAAACAGCCATGGAGTCGCAGGAGACTATCTCAGCATCCTTAAGAATCTCGGCTAAAATAAATGCAATCTCCGTCTTCCCGATTCCAGTAGGACCGGTAATTACGATAATAGGTGATTTTGTTGTTGGGTGAGAACTGGAATTCATTACATTAACCAGGGTTCAGGGTGCAGGGTTCAGAATTAAAAATGCAACGTCTTTTGACTTTTCACTTTTCACTATTTACCGTTCCCTACTCCCCGCCCTTTGTCCCTCGTCTTTCATCTGTGACAATCTTGCGTGGATGCTTCTAATCTGTGTAATCATATCCTACGGATATATCATCCCGCTGTAGCCCAATTCAGCAAGCTTCCTAAACTGCGCATCTACCTCGGTTCTAGTGCTGAACTGGCCC
>JAQUNS010000084.1 GCA_028717465.1 Candidatus Omnitrophota bacterium | reverse complement strand
ATTTAGATGAAATAAACAGGGTACTATACTTAGATATAGAGGATAGGTATTTTAATTATGAATTGGAGTATAAAAGCCCTTCTGATTTTGAGGCCAGAGCTATCAGTAAAACCGACAATAGTGTATCATATAAAATAAGCCCCCAGGGTTTTATAGAGGATTAGAGTGAGGTTGTTATGAGAAAGAGCATGGATGAATATCTCAAACTGACTGTTGATAAGAATGCAACAGACCTGCACTTGACTGCCGGCAGGCCCCCCCAGCTTCGAATAGACGGCAATCTGGTTCTTTTAGAAGAAGATCCGCTTCTGCCTGAGGAGATAGAAAGCCTCTCGTTTTCAATATTAGAAGATACTCAGATAGGCCACTTCAGGGCCCAAAAAGAACTGGATACTTCCTACGGCTTAAAAGGCACCGGGCGCTTTCGAATAAATTTATTTTACCAAAGGAGCTCTGTCGGATGTGCGATTAGGTTTATCCCTTTTGAGGTCCCCCGGATGGAAGATTTGGGCCTCCCCTTAGGCTTGCGGGAGTTTTGCGAAAAATCATCCGGACTTTTTTTAGTCTGCGGGCCGACAGGCTGCGGCAAGTCAACTACTCTTGCTTCGATGATAGAATATATAAATACAACCAAAAGCTGCAATATTGTAACTATTGAAGATCCTATCGAGTATCTTCATAGGCATAAGAGGGCGACTGTAAATCAAAGAGAGCTGGGCAGAGATACCCATTCTTTTTCAGAAGCGCTCAGGCACTCTGTCAGGCAGGACCCCGATGTGATAATGATAGGGGAGATGCGTGATTTAGATACTATGCAGGCCGCGCTGACGCTCTCTGAAACCGGCCATCTTGTTCTGGCGACCCTGCATACGGTTGACGCTCCTAATTCAATAGCCAGGATAATAGACGTCTTTCCGGCTTTTCAGCAGCAGCAGGTAAGGCTGCAGTTGTCTTTGGTTCTGCTGGGAGCGATAGTTCAGCAGCTTATGCCCAGGCGTAGCGGTAGAGGCAGAGTTTTAGCTTATGAGCTTATGAAGGCAACCCCGGCTATTAAAAATATGATCAGAGAGAATACCTTGCATCAGATATACTCTGTATTACAAATGGGCAAAAGCGAAGGCATGGTTACTATGAACCAGTCTTTAATAGAGCTGCACCGTAAAAACATTATTACCCGTGACGAGGCTCTTAAGCGCAGTCCGAACCCCGAAGAGCTCAGGCGTATAATTCTTTAAAAATGTTCGACGCGGCTTTTAAAAAAAAGGGATTTACTCTATTAGAAGTTCTCATTGTAGTTATAATAGTATCGATTTTAAGCACGCTGGTTTTGGTCCAGTATTCTAAGCTTATCGAACGCCAGTACGGCCGCAATGCCTTGGCGTTGTTAAGAGCCATAAAAAGCGCCCAGATAGGCTATTATGTGTACAACGAAACCTTTACGACAGATAGAAGCAGCCTTGATTTAAGTGCCGGAATTTTTGACGCCGATAATTATTTTGATATTACAATCAGCCCTCTGGGAAGTATCAGTGAAGGTTTTGAAGTCAAAGCCATAAGAAAGAGCAATGCCCGGCCCGGCTACAGCGGAAAAAAAATGATTTTAAAAATAGCAGGCTCTGCTCAGGATATAAACACAACATTAGAGACCGACGATGTCTATGAATTTCTCCAATAAAGCAATAAAAAAGCAGTCCGTTACGCTTATGGAGTTGATAGTTGCTATGACCATTGTAGGCTTTGTTATAGCGGCAGTGATAACTTATAATTTAATAGGCGAGAAATTTTACCATTCCACAAGCCGCCAGGCCACTGTTTTAAACGATGCCCAATATGTCATTAAAAGAATAGGCCAGGATTTAAAAGAAGCAACAAACACAACAAATACTTTTGGCGGACAAGCCATTATAACGACTCTTACAGGCTCTACGATAACCTATAGTTTAAATAACGGCAATATAACGAGGTCCCAAGGCAGCCAAGATGAGGTTTTAGCCTCCAACGTCAGAGAATTTGATATTACAACATCCGGAAAAACAGCCAAAGTAACAGTATCTGTTGAAATAGGAGAGACCGAAAAGACCCGGCAGGAGTCAACCTATGTCTCAACATTCTATCTGCGCAACAAATAATAAAAAAGGCGCGATACTGGTTTTTGCGGTAGGAATTATGATAGTTGTTGCGGTATTAGCGCTTGCGCTTATTATGCTTTCAACTTCGCAGATCTTTTTAGTTCAAACCCAGAAAAAAGAGCTCCAGGGTTATTACGGCGCCGAGACTCAAATTTACTGGGTTGCTTATCAACTGCAGGCAGACCCATATTATGACGGTGAAGAAATCTATCCTGTAGAAGGAGCGCAAGAGATTATTGTATCAATAACATGTACAACCTTACCTATTAGAAATACGGAAGTTTTAGCAGAACAAGGCACTCCTTTAGAGGTAGATGAGTTTGATGTTAAAGCCTATATTAAATATGCCGGAGTATTCGGAAAGCAGGAATCGGAGGTGCGCTTAGATGCTGTCGTAGAACGCAGAATTGTCCAGAATCCGCCGGGAACATTCAGAATTACTACTGAAATCAAAGATTGGCAGCAGATAAAACCTCCTCTAGCGCCGTAATCAATTTTAACTGCATTTTGTCAATAAAAGTTGCATATCAATACGCCATCTTACAATAAAAATAATTATTTCTATAAGCCGTTGTTCTGCAAAGAGATATAAGACAGTGTTTTTGCAAATTTATCGGCTATTTGGCATGAATATTGCTTGATATATAGTGTAGAATAATAAATAATAAAGGAGATGGTAGATATGAACATATCCAATAAAAGCTTTACTCTCCTAGAGGTAGTCATAACCACAGTCCTTCTTGCCGTAGGTATAGGAGGAGGCCTGGTAGGCTATAATGTAGCCAATGAGAGGATGGAGAGGTCTAATCTAGAGCATATCTTATTAAGTGAAGTCACTGATATTGCAGAATACTTCAGCTCTTTAGATATAGACGATGAAGCATTTGCTACCCCCAACACCTGGATAGATATAACCGATATAGAACACCAGAAGCTAAGAGACTTTAACGCCCAGATAAGATATAAAGTAACCTCCAAAATCCAAGGCTCCAGGCTCCAATACAAAGAAGTAACAATAGATGCCAAGATACCCGATAAAAACATCTCTTTTGCAACCCAAACCATTAAGCCCAACATCGATGAGCCGATAATCGAAGTGGTATGTATACCCGACTGCACAGACAAAGATTGCGGTTCTGACGGCTGCGACGGAAGCTGTGGCAGTTGTCTTGCCGGAGAGAACTGTGTTAATGGCATATGCGTTTCTGGACCTGGTTGTATTCCAGACTGTTCCGGTAGGAAGTGCGGTCCAGATCCTGTCTGCGCAGAAAGCTGCGGGAACTGCCCTCCCGGAGTGCCCTGTATTGATGGTAAATGCATACCAGATATATGCATACCAGATTGTGAGGGCAAAGAATGCGGTCCAGATCCTATCTGCCAAAGAAGCGGCGGGAACTGCCCTCCCGGAGTGCCTTGCATTGACGGTCAATGCGACGATGTTTGCATCAAAGATTGTTCAGGTAGGGAGTGCGGTCCAGATCCTGTCTGTGGGGAAAGCTGCGGCAATTGCCCTCCCGGAGTGCCCTGCATTGATGGTCAATGTGATGTTTGCATTAAAGACTGTTCCGGTAGGGAGTGCGGTCCAGATCCTGTCTGCCAAATAAGCTGCGGAGATTGTCCCAGAGGGAAGAGCTGCATCAATGGGTCTTGCGTATGCATTCCAAACTGTTCCGGAAGAGTATGCGGTCCAGATCCTGTCTGTGGGGAAAGCTGCGGCAATTGCCCTCCCGGAGTGCCTTGTATTGATGGTCAATGTGATGTTTGCATTAAAGACTGTTCAGGTAGGGAATGCGGTCCAGATCCTGTCTGTGGGGAAAGCTGTGGAGTTTGCCCGTCCGATAAGAACTGTCAGAATGGAGTATGTGTAAGTAAATACCATTATCAATGTCAAAGGCATGGTAGTTTTGGATGGTGTGCACAGGTAGCAGGTCCAGGCGAAAGCAACTGCAGTACTAGTGACGATTGTTGGCACTACCACTGCTTGAATGGACGGTGCGTAGCAAGCTTCAGCGTGGGCCAGCAAGATCAATGTAGCGATCATTTTGATTGCTGTGTACCCAGTTGTTCCGGTAAACAATGTGGTGATAATGGTTGCGGCGGCAGCTGCGGAAGCTGTAGCTCAGGATCTCCACATTGCTTAAATGGTCGCTGCGTGCAATGTCTTGATGACAGTGATTGCAGAGACGATGACTATTGCAGCAACGGATTTTGCGTACCCTATTAGCTTATTAATATTTTAAACTGCTTTTTTCTTGGAGTTTAGCAGGAGCTGCAGGCGGGATATCTGCCGGCTGGTCTTGTTTTTGTGAAGAATATCTTTGCTGGCAGACTGCATAAGCTTTTTCTCTATTTATTTTCACTCTGCAATGCAACAAAACAGGTTCAACCTGTTTTGTTGCATTGGCGGCTTCGATGTATTTTTAATGTATTTTAGATTGACATTCAATCTTCTCAGTAATTAAATAATATCATGATCAACCCTTTCTTTAAGGAGGTTCTCTATGAACATATCCAATAAAAGCTTTACTCTCCTAGAGGTAGTCATAACCACAGTCCTTCTTGCCGTAGGTATAGGAGGAGGCCTGGTAGGCTATAATGTAGCCAATGAGAGGATGGAGAGGTCTAAT
>JAQUNS010000083.1 GCA_028717465.1 Candidatus Omnitrophota bacterium | reverse complement strand
ATGAGCCGGATTACGCCTTGGTTATAGATGCCACGCTTATCAAAAGCCAGAATGTGTTCGGCTCCATAAAAGACGGAGGGCTTGTTATTATTAATTCCGAAAATGACTATGGGAGCGAAAAAAATTTAAACGTTTTTTCTATACCCGCTAATAATATTGCGCTTGAAGTTATAGGTAAGCCTTTGGGCAATACCGTAATACTGGGAGCTTATGCCGCCTTGAGCGGCGAGCTTGACATAGAGAGTCTCAAGAGATCTATCCAGGAGAGGTTTAAAGGCGAGATAGGCCAGAAGAACTCCGAGGCTGTTCAGAGAGGCTATGATCACGCCCTGGCGTTAAAGGCAAAATAGAATTTATGTTACCATCGAAGATTAGCAAAACAGTGTTTTACAAAAGGATGTTCTGGCGGACAGGCCCGCCTAACGGCGGACAGGCGCATCTATGACTTATGTCGCACGATGATAACATAGATAATGTAATCCCCCGCAGGTTCCTGCGGAACCTATGCGCTAGGGGCCGAGTGCCCTCTGGTTTGATTCTGAAAGAATCATGGGGGCATAAAGTCCTCCCTGACTTGGTTTCAGGGAAACCAAGGGGGGATAATTTCCGCCAAACTACTTGGCGGACAGGCCCGCCTAACGGCGGACAGGCGCACCTATGACTTATGTCGCACGATGTGCTCCATAAGTCATGTGCTCATTATAATTAGGAGGGTGAAATGTTTGTACCTATAATATCGAAGCCGGCTACAAGCTTGGCAAACAAAACCGGATCTTGGCGCACAAAGAAGAGGCCAAATTTTTTACGCCGGGCATGTATTGCCTGCAACATGTGCCTTTACATATGCCCCGAAGGGTGTATAAAAGGCGGCCAGAAAAACGAATTCAGCCCGGATTTAGATTTTTGCAAAGGTTGCGGATTATGCGCCATTATCTGTCCTAAAAAAGACATAGAGATGGTTGATGAGGAGGAGAGATGAAGGTATTTATGGAAGGTTCTCACGCTGCGGCAGAAGCGGTTAAGATGATAAAACCAGGTGTTGTCTGCGCTTATCCGATAACTCCCCAGACGCATATCGTAGAAAGATTATCTGAAATGGTAGCAGGCGGGGAACTGGATGCAGAGTATGTTAATGTAGAGTCAGAGCATTCCGCTGCCTCGGTTGTCTTAGGCTCTACGGCGGCCGGCGCCAGGTCTTATACTGCGACAAGCTCCCAAGGTTTGATACTTATGAGCGAGGTATTATTTAACATAGCCGGCATGAGGCTACCGGTTGTCTTGACCTGCGTTAACCGTGCGCTCTCTGCCCCTATTAACATATGGAATGACCACCAGGATTCTATGGCAGTAAGAGATTCCGGCTGGATACAGCTGTATGCTGAAAATAACCAAGAGGTGCACGATTTGCATTTTGCAGCCTACAAAATAGCCGAGCATAAAGATATCATGCTGCCTGTTATGGTATGTATGGACGGATTTATACTCTCGCACGGTTATGAGGTGTTGGATTTAGCCGAACAGTCCCAGGTTGATAAATACCTGCCCGGCTATAAACCGGCTTATAAGCTGGACACAGAAGACCCCCTTACTATGGGCCTGCTGGGTTCGCCTGAAGTATATACAGAGACGCGCTATGCCATCCAGAAGACTATGGATGAGGCTTTAGCTCTGATAGAAAAAGAAGAGAGGGAGTTTGAAAAAATTTTTAACAGAAAACAGCCTCTTTTAATTGAAAGCTACAAGACAGAAGGCGCAGATAAAGTTTTAATTGCCATGGGGTCTATCTGCGGCACAATCAAAGAAGTTGTGGATGAGTTGAGAGCCAAAGGCCAGAAGGTCGGCCTTGTTAAAATAGTCTGTTTTAGGCCGCTGCCTGTTGAGAAAATATCTCAAGCGCTTAAAGGCGTTAAACATATCGGAGTTTTAGACAAGGCAATATCCTTAGGCGCTTTCGGGCCCCTGCATTTAGAGATATCTGCCCTGGCCCAGATAAAAAACATAGCGACACAGCCGGTAAGCGGTTTTATTGCAGGCCTGGGCGGACGGGATATAAGACCCAAGACAATAAAAGAGATATTCAGCTTGATGGATAAAGGAGCTCAAGCGGCAAGCTTTGTAGATTTAAATAAATGGTATAAAGAAGAGTCGCCTATAATGGTTAGTTAAGGAGGGAGTAGATGCAGGATAATCTGTTTGTTTCCGGACATACTGCTTGTGCTGGCTGCGGCCAGTCTATGGCGGCCAGGATAGTGCTTAATGCAGCCGGTAAAAATACGATAATAACAAACGCAACAGGCTGCCTGGAGGTATTCTCGACCGGTTTTCCCCAGACCGCCTGGGCCGTGCCTTTTATACACTCTCTTTTTGAGAACTCTGCCGCTGTTGCTTCAGGAGTAGAGGCGGGCTTAAAGCACCTTGGAATCAAGGACAGAGTCAATGTCATAGCTCAAGGCGGAGACGGCGGCACTGCTGACATCGGTTTGCAGGCTCTTTCAGGAATGTTAGAGAGAGGCCATGATGTATTATATGTAATGTATGATAACGAAGCCTACATGAATACCGGCATTCAAAGAAGCGGTATGACTCCAATCTGTGCCGAAACAACCACTTCGCCGGCAGGCAAAAGATCTTTAGGCAAAGTAAGGCCTAAAAAAAATATGGCAGCTATATGCGCTGCCCACGGCATACCTTATGTGGCGACAGCCTCAGCCGGGTATCCTAAAGATATAGAGAGAAAAGTTAAAAAAGCCCTCCCTATAAAAGGCCCTAAATTTATGCACATTTTTGTGCCCTGCCCGTTGGGCTGGAGGCACGACCCTTCCGCTACAGACAAGATAGCAAAATTAGCCGTAGAGACAGGGCTGTTTCCTGTTTTGGAGTATGAGAACGGCGAAATAACAAATGTTATGAGATTCAAACAGCTCAAGCCTCTATCGGAGCTTTTGAAAGCCCAGGGCAGGTTTAGGCATCTTATGAAAGAGAGCCCTGAAGCAAAAGAAGCGCTGGCATTCTTAGAGAATATTGTTCAAGAAAATATTGCCAGGTATAAGCTTATCAAGGAATGAGAAAAGCAGATTTTTTATTTATAGGCAACGGCGTGGCCTCTAACAGCGCGCTGGATGCCATAAGAGAGAGAGATAAAAAGTCTTCTGTTGTTATAGTAGGCGAGGAAGATTTTGATTTCTATTACCGTCCCCAGCTGGCTGACTATTTGCTGGGCAGAGTTACGGACGAACAGATCAAAATTCGCAGGCAGAAATATTATGAATCCCAAAATGCAGAGCTGATCAAAAACAGCCCCGTTATTAAAATAGACGCCAAAAACAAAGAAGTTTGTTTAAAAGGAGAAGTTATCAAATATTCCAAGATGCTTATTGCAACAGGGCTCTCTCCGTATAAATCAGACTTTGGTTTTCAGAGCATATCCGACGTTAAAAAAGTCCAAGCCCACATAGAAGATGCAGCCAATGTCTTTGTTGCCGGAGAGTATGTTTTTGTGCTGGAGCTTATAAGAGCCCTGATAGGCAAGAATAAAAAAATTACCTATCTCTGCCGGGGTTCCAGGCTCTTGGAGGGTTTGCTTGATGAACGCGCCTCCAGGTACTTAGAAGGTTTGTTTACAACTCAAGGAGTCAGCCTTATCTACCAGAACAGCATCGGGAAGATAGACACATCAGACGGCAAATGTATCGCCCAGATTAGGCATATAGGTGAAAGCGCACAGCCGGAAGGCCGGATATGCGCAGATATCTGTTTTATAGCGGACTATCAGGACAAAAATAAAGCTATGTTTATTAATGCAGATATAGATTGTGCCGCAACAGGTATTTGGGTTGACAGGCATATGAAGACAAATAGTAACGATATCTATGCTGCCGGCGATGTTGCCAGGGTCAGAGACGGATATCCGCCCCATGCTCTTAGGGTAGGATGGCAGCGCGCCAGAAACCAGGGCAGAGCGGCAGGATTGAACATGATAGGAGAACCTGTTGAATTTAATCCGCTCTCCTCGGCTATACATATAAGATTTGGCGATATTAATTTTTTATTTGCCGGAGAGATGCCTTCTGAAGACCGCTCTTTCAGAGAGGATATTATTTTAGAATCTACGCCGGATAATTATTATAAAAGAATCCATATTGACGAAGGCATGGTAAAAGGATTTGTATTTGTCGGAGGAATACGCGGCTTAGCCAGGGCCAAAGAGCTGCTTGAGAATGGGATTAAATTGGGCAGCGCAGAGAAGTTTGTGCTGCATAGAGAGCTTCAAGAGGGAGTCGGCGACAGCATCTCTTCTCAAATGGCCTGCCCTACTTGCAAGACAATACTGGATCTGCCTATCAATATAGAGGTTGACGAAAAAGTGGTATGCGAGGTCTGCGGCGCAGAGTCTGCGGTGTCCAGAACAAGAGTATCTAAAGTAAGATATTTAAGATTGGCCTGAAAATTATTTGCAATATTTAGAATAGGGAGGTGTTTTGTGGATTGGGAAGAGGATTTTGACAGAGAGCTGTTGAAGTTAAAACGAGCCTTTGGCAAAATGATATTAAAGTCAAAAGAGTTCCAGGCTTTTAAGAAAAAACTGAAAGAATGGGATTTAGACGGCAATATTTCGCTGGAGATTCATATTATAGAGGATGACGCCTCAAGGCAGGGCTATGCCAAGAACAAGAAAGGGCTTTCTAAGCGCACAAAGAGAGTTTCTAAAGAAGATGTTGAATTTTTAAAACGCCACGGCATAATATGGGAATAATAATGACGCAAAATTATTACACAGGTAAAAGATAT
>JAQUNS010000082.1 GCA_028717465.1 Candidatus Omnitrophota bacterium | reverse complement strand
TTATGTAACGTATGATGAGGGATATGCCAATACCGCCTCCTGCTTAAGCAGTATCACGTTTATAGACGGGGAGAAAGGGATCTTGCGATACAGAGGGATCCCCGTCGAAGAACTTGCCGAAAAGAAAAGCTTTATCGAAGTCGCTCATTTGCTGATTTTCGGGCATTTGCCATCTGTTTCTGAAAAAAAAGATTTTTCCAAGCTTTTGACCAGCAACTGTATGATTCATGACAATATGGTCAAGCTCTTTGACAATTTGCCCGGCTCAAGCCATCCCATGGCTGCATTGTCGGCGATGGTGGTAACACTTTCCGCGTATTATCCCGAATTGGCAAATCCCGAGATGAAAGCAGGGGAGATGAACAAGATCATTGCCGAACTGCTTGCCAAGATCAGGACTCTTGCGGCGTACTCGTATAAAAAATCAATCGGAGAGCCTATTATTTACCCGAAACGTGCGTATAAATATGTCGAAAACTTTCTTCATATGATGTTTTCTACTCCCGTAGATGAATACCCTTTGGATAAAGAAGTGGTTGATGCTCTGGAGAAGATTCTTATTCTCCATGCCGATCATGAGCAGAACTGTAGTACCTCAACCGTGCGGTTGGTGGGAAGTTCCAAGGCCAATCTTTTTGCTTCTATCTCTGCGGGTATTTGCGCCCTCTGGGGTCCTTTGCACGGCGGTGCTAATCAAGCCGTTATCGAGATGCTTGAGGCGATCGTTAGGGATGGGACAGATGTCAGGAAAATTATCGAGAAAGCAAAAGACAAAAATAACCCGTTTTTGCTCATGGGGTTTGGCCATCGTATTTATAAAAATTTTGATCCTCGAGCAAAGATTATGAAAGACATATGCGATAAGGTGCTCACAAAACTGGGAATCAATGACCCTTGCCTTGAGGTTGCTAAAAAGATCGAAGACGCGGCTCTAAAAGACGATTTTTTTATTCAACGCAAGCTCTATCCCAACGTCGATTTTTACAGCGGTATCATTCTCCGTGCGATTGGTATACCGACGAATATGTTTACCGTTATTTTTGCTATGGGGCGGCTTCCCGGATGGATTGCGCATTGGAAGGAACAATGCGAGGCTTCCAAAAAAAAGATCGGGCGGCCCCGTCAAATCTATATCGGGGCACCGCTGACGCATATATGACGATGTCTATTTTAATACGCTTGATTGGAAAGACGTGCGTTTGACCGCAGCGAGAGGATGTTTGGGGTTATTGCTGAAAACATAAAAGATAGCGGTATTAAATGACGTGGATAGCAACGAGCAAAGCGCGCGAAAAATCTCTAGTTTTAGTTACCCCGAAGCCTGAGTCGGAAATATCGCAGAGATTTCTGTTTTCTTCTGTTCGGCGGCCTGTTTTTCCTGGTTTTGGTATCTTTCGTTGCTCTTACTTATTCGTAGCGCTATAATGTTTTATACAATTCTTATCTCTAACGGGGTAAATAAGAATGGCTTTGCTGGCGGTGCTACAAAGCTTGTAGGGCGGAGTTTCGAACAAACGAAGTAAGCCAAGGGATCAACAGGGCATTGTGGCCACCGGGAAGCATGAAGGTAAAAGAGAATATGTCAGCGAATATAAAAACAACATCCGTATTATTTGTTAAGGGAATAGTTATTGGGGCGGCTAACATTATTCCCGGGGTATCTGGCGGTACGATTGCGGTGGTGCTCGGCATTTACGCTAAGCTGATAGAAGCTATATCAAATATTTTCGGCAAACCGGGAAAAAGGAAAGAGTATGCCATATTTCTGGCGACAGTATTTTTGGGGGCCGGAAGCGCTATCGTGCTTTTGGCCAACCTGATGCATTATTTGCTGGCTTGCCATTATCAGTTGACCGTGTTAGCTTTCATGGGGCTTATAGCCGGAGGTATTCCCGCGATATGGCGGGCGCATCCGGACGTGAAGCCGAATCTGCCACGCTTAGCTTCGTTCTTAATTGGTACAGCGCTTGTTATTATCCCGGCATTCTGGGGCCCGGAGATAAAAGGTGCCGCTATGGCGAACAATAGCGCAGTGCTGGAATTCGGTTTGGCTAATTACATTTTTCTTATTTTCGCCGGTTTCATGGCCGGAGGCGGAATGATTCTTCCCGGCATCAGCGGTTCTTTTGTGCTGGTGCTTATGGGTCAATATGCCGTGGTCATATCTGCGCTCAAAGGTTTTGTTGTGGCGCCTCTTTTGTCCGTAGGTGCCGGCGCGGCAGCAGGAATTATAGTTTTTTCAAAAATTATAGAGACTGCGCTCAAAAAAGCTCCGGCCGGCACATACTATTTCATCCTCGGATTGGTTGCAGCGTCTTTATGGGTGATTTTTCCCGGAATGCCGTCGAGCCTAAAAACAGTTTTGGCCGGCGGGGCGTTATTTATGACGGGAACGGCCATTTCGTATCTTATGTCAAAACTCTCACCTTCAAACGAATAGCTGAGCCGGCAGATTTCTGACAAGGGGTTACAGATTTTGAAGAAGCTCAAGAGTGCTCAAGCAAAGCATGCGAAAAATCTCTAGTCAAAACCTGACAACCTTGCCCACCTCGGAGGTGGACAAAATTTTGTTCGGGATTTCCTGACCACCTCGGAGGTGGGCAGCGGTATAACCATGTAAGCAAAAAATATATTTATAGGCAAAGAAATGTCGATAAGCAAAAAATACAGGATAATTATAGTGCTGTTAGTTTCTATGGGTTTAGCAAGTTTTCTTGTTTTAGTAAGAGTTGCAAGAAAATCTAAGCAATTAAATGTTATTCTAATTACCATCGATGCTTTAAGGGCAGACCATCTAAGTTGCTACGGATATAAAAGAGATACCTCGCCAAATATTGATGAGCTAGCTAAAAAAGGTGTTTTGTTTACTCAGGCAATTGCACAATCTTCTCATACCCCTCCTTCTATGGCTACTATATCAACGTCAACTTATCCGCATATCCACTCATTATTAACCTGGGGGAGAAAAATAAAGCCAGGGCTTTTTTCTATAGCGCAAATTTTGAAAACCAAGGATTATAGGACTATTTTTATCGGCGGCAATGATAGCTTTTCAAAAGCATTGCACGGGTTTAATAATGGTTTTGATGTATTCTGTACTCAGTGCTCAGATTCAGAAGAAATCACTGATAAAGCAACAAAATGGTTAATAGAATATGCTAATAAGCCATTTTTCTTATGGATCCATTATATGGATGTTCATCCAGAGTATAATTCAAAACCATACGATATATTGTATGTCGATGATGAATTCTATGATAAACAAAGAAAACTCCCTATTGTAGAAACAGTCAAAGGTGCTTATGGTTACAAAGGAATTCCCAAGCCGTTATTTAGCGAGAAAGGAAATATAGACAACCCTGATTATTACATTGCTCAGTATGACGGGGCAATTAGAAAGGTGGATGAAAATATAGGGGTATTATTTAATAAATTGAAGGAGCTTGATTTAGATAAAAAAACTATTCTTATGCTGACTTCTGACCATGGCGAAATGTTGGGAGAGCATGATTATTATTTCCATCACGGCTGGTTTTTGTATGAACCGCTGATCAGGATTCCTTTGATTATAAAATGCGCCTATGTGATTCCAAGCAACAAGGTAATTAATGGCCAAATCAGCGCGCATGTCGATATTGCGCCCACCATTCTTGATATTTTGAAAATAAATAAAGTTAAAACTATGCAAGGGATGAGTCTACTTCCTGTTATTTTGAATGAAGACAGATATGCATCTATGTATGTTTTTTCAGATGAAGGATTTTCTTTGGTTTGTATTAGGACCCAAGAATGGAAGTTGATATATAATTTGTATAATAAAGAATATGAATTGTATAATTTAAAAAGCGATCCTCAAGAGTTAAATAATCTGGTTTTTATAGAAGAAGAACAGTTTGCTTTATTGAAAAATAAACTGGATGATTTTATTAATAATATTTCTTTTTCAGAAAGGATGCTTAAACCTATTTTGGATAGCGAGACCAAAGAGAAGCTTAAGTCTTTGGGCTATATTCAATAGTGTAAGAGGAGTAGTGCTTTTGGACTTGCACTAACACAGCTGCTACCCATTTTCTAAATAGAGTTTTATTTATACCCTTGACTGTAGCGGCAATAGGTTTATAATCCGTTTCATATCTTATAAAAACAAGCAGATTAACCGGATATGAAAATAGGAATTATAGGCATAGATGGCATTGATCAGGGCAAGGTCAACATAATAGACCAGCGGCTGGATGCTTTAGAAAAACTATCTAAATCTGCCAAAAAGACATACCTTCAGGTAGAGATTATAACCGAGCAGGACAAGCTAAAGGAGGCAGACGGTATCGTTGCTTCAGAGCCTGCTAGGCTGGAACTTATCCTGTCGGATCTTGAATTTGTGGAGTTGCGGTTTGCCCGCGGCGCTCAAGGGATAGAGAAAGATATACTAGAACGTTTTAAACAGCACCTTGAGAAGGAAGGCCTACTCTCTGATATTGAATTAAACGAAGAAGAGAAAAAAATAGTTCTGGCCTATTCTCTGCTTACAATAAAACCTATTTATTTTACAACTCAAGAGAGCGTAAAAGATAAAAACAAGCTTCTCTTTGATGCTTACTACGGATTAGGGTATATCTGCTTTTTTACGGCCGGAGAGAAAGAAGCCCGTGCCTGGTCGATAAAGAAGGGGACTAGCGCCTGGGAGGCGTCGGGCTGTATCCATTCTGCAATCCAGAAAGGTTTTATCCGGGCAGAGGTTGTAGATTATCAGGATTTTGTAGATGCCAGAGGCAGTATTTCTACGGCTCGCGGAGCCGGCAAGGCCCGCTTGGAAGGGAAGG
>JAQUNS010000081.1 GCA_028717465.1 Candidatus Omnitrophota bacterium | reverse complement strand
TTGTTGTTTAAAATACTGGCTCCCAAAAAATGCATCTCCGAGGGCAGCATTAATCCTACGCTCCTGTACTCTTCCATAAGCGGCAGGTTTTCGTCCCAGATGCGCTCCAGCATATTAAAAATGTTCTCTTTTTTATCCGAAAACATCGATTCAACGATCTTCTCCTGTTCATCATGGTGGATGCTCTCTATGCCGTAGGGCGGATTTGAGAAAAATTTACTCAGCATCTCATTGAGGTTGCTCCTGTCCGACATCCAGACTCCGTTCTGGAAAAGGCCCTGTAGCTCTTCATAGACAGCCTGGTCATACTCTCTTAAAAAACATACCGGCAGGCTCTGCTCTTTATCCAGGATAACATATATTTTTTTGACCTCTTCATTTAAATATATATCTTTGGCTCTTATCAGGCCCAGTTCTATCTTCTCTTGGCCTTGAGTAATCTTCTGCTCGTTCTCTTTGTTCATGTCAAACCTGTAGAATCTTCCGCTCTCTTTAAAAAAATGCTCATATACCAAATAGCTTGATATATAATCGTTCCACCCTCTTAAATCCGGCTTGATCAGCTTTTCATAGACGCCCCTGCCGTCTTTAAACTCTTCTATGTTGCTGGGGGCTAAAGAGAGCCTATTCAGAAACTCCTGTTCTAAATCCATCCCGGTAATCTCTCTAGCAAGCTGAATGGCTCTGGAGGCATACTTCATGTTCTGCGTAGCTTCTAAGCCCGATATTTCATCAAAAAACCAGGCGCAGCTGGTGTAATAAAGCATCCTCATATGCTCCATTTCAAGCAGCTTAAAACCGCATCCGGCATGCTCCGGGTTTATAAGATGGCTGTTCTTAAAAATTTCTGCTGCCCGGTCAGTGGGCTCGATTATTATATTTATAAAATCATTTCTGGCGCTCCAGGGGTCTTTAAAGATCTTGGAGCCTTCCTGAATAAAAATTCTGTCTATCTCGTCTCTGAGCCAGTCAAACGCCTCTCTTAAAGGTTTTCTCCATCTCTGGTGCCAGCCCGGACGGTAGCCTATCTTGCAGCCGCAGTCGTCATACCAGCGCTTGACTCCGTGAGAACAGCTCCAGGCAGTGCCTAAGCCGTTATCGCCGTTTTTTATTTCAACCTCATGCTCCACCGGATGCTCTTTTAGGTATCTGCCGAAGTTAAAGCATTCTATGCCTTTATAGGGAAGTTCGTGCTTCATTAAATAGGCCAGGCACATTTCGCTGAAAGGGTGGTGGTGGCCGAAGGTCTCTCCGTCAGTTGCGATAGACAGAAAAGAGCTGCCCTCTCCGTAAAATGGCACTATTCTTTCGGCACAGTTCTGGGCACTGTGCATTATGTGCTGAAAAGATATCGCATGGGAAAGCTCGCCCTGATAGAAAAAACAATCTATATGCTTTGTCCTGTCTTTATCCAAAAAAATCCTGTAAGGTACGCTGACATCTATAGAGCCTCCCGAGACATCCTGCCAGTATTTCTTGCCGATCTTTCTGGTCATGTCAGCCTGGTGCGGCGAAAGGATGATATACTTTATCCCGTATCTGTGAAGATGCTCCAGCGTTGCATAGTTGCAGGCTGCCTCAGGCAGCCAGAGGCCTTCGCTGGGCCTTTTAAAGATATGCTCAAAAAACTTTAAGCCCCAGAACAGTTGGGTGTCTTTATCCCTGTCGTTGGCCAGAGGCATAATCATGTGGTTGTAAGGCTGGGCAATGGCATTGCCGTGCCCGTTGTTCAGCTCCAGGCTTCTCTTGTCGGCCTGCTGTATAAGTTCCAGAAAACGCGGGTGGTGCTCTCTTAGCCAGAGCAGCAGAGTCGGGCCAAAGTCAAAATTAATATAAGCATAGTTGTTGACTATGTCGGCTATTTTGCCTTCCCGGTTAAATATTCTGGCGCTGGCATTAGGCAGATAGCACTGCCAGTAAATCCTTTCATTCCAGTCATGGTTGGGGTAAGCGGAATCCTGCCTAGATACGCTGATCCACCAGGGATCTTCGCGGGGAGGCTGGTAGAAATGTCCGTGCAGGACAAAAGATTTGCTCATCTACTTATTGTTCTTCGGCTTCTTTGAAAATTTCAAATATCTCTTCCTCGGAATCTGCCGCAAGTATTCTCTTGCGAAAATGCTCTTTTTTAAGCAGCCTGCTGAGCTGGGCAAGAGTCTTTAAATAGTTGCCGACATCCTCTTTGGGAGTACCGATTAAAAATACAAGATGGACCGGATTGCCGTCTAAAGCATCGAACTCAACGCCCTCTGTACTTCTGCCGAATACCAGTATAAGCTGTTTTATGCCTTTGCTGCGGGCATGGGGCAAAGCGATGCCGTCTCCGATTCCGGTCGAACCGAGTTTCTCTCGGGCATAGACATCATTAAGAAAAACATCGCCGTTTTCAATCTGGGCGCAGTCCCGCATGATATCGACCATCTCTTTAATTACGCCCTGCTTGTCTACGGCCTCTATCTCAAGTTTGATAAGATTCTTCTTTAAAAGCTCGCTTACCTTCATAAGCCGCCATCTCCAGTTGCTGTAATATTATATTAAAACAATATGTTATTCTATATTTTCCCCCTGTCAAGAATAAAACTGATAAATCAGTGAACGGTTAACAGTAAACAGTCCCGACGCTACGGTCGGGATAGATAAACTGTGAACAGAAAACAGCGAACCGAGAGAAGAGAACAGTAAACAGATTTCCTTTGCTAAAAGCCATGGGCTAATTTGGTACTTGGTCATTGGTGCTTGGAATTTATCTTATCGCTTATCCCCGATGCTAAACCTTAGGCAAGGTTATCTCTTTCTGGGCCTGGTACTTTCCCTGCTTATCTTGGTAGGATATCCTGCACTCCTGATCAGACTCTAAAAACAGAATCTGCGCTATGCCCTCTTTGGCATATACTTTGACCGCTCTTTGAGAAGCATTGACAATAGATAGCGTAGCATAGCCTTCCCACTCCGGCTCAAAAGGCGTAACGTTGACCACGACTCCGCAGCGGGCATAAGATGATTTGCCAAAACATACCGTCAAAATATTGCGGGGTATTCTGAAATATTCTAAAGAGCGGCCTAAAACAAAACTGTTAGCCTCAATAATACAGCACTCGGTTTTAATATCCCCAAAAGCATCTTTAGGAAAATTCTTGGGGTCTATCGGGCCTGCAAAATCCGGCTTTAATATTTTAAACTCATCGCTGAGCCTGAAATCATAACCGTAGCTTGAGGTGCCAAAGCTGATCCCGCCTTTAATCTGCTTCTGCTCAAACGGCTCAATCATGCCCGTGTTCTGGGCCGTCTCTATAATCCAGCTGTCTGATTTAAGCATAATCTTCCCTTATTTTATTTTTAAACTTGCCTTTGAATAATCTGTGCAATCAATGTTTTTAAATCTGTGTAATACCTGCCCGAGCTGATGTAGGGAAAGTGTGTTTTTAGCACTTGGAGTATCCGCAGCTCAAGCACTTCAAACAGCCTTCTTCATGCAAAAGAGCGCTTCCGCAGTCCGGGCAGACCCCGACTATATTTCTGCCTTTGGTATAGGCCGGCACTTTGGGCTCTCTTTCGCCTTGCTTAACCTGGGCCTCCTGCTCTCTGATTCTGTCCTCAACTACTCTTGCGATAGCATCTGCACAGGAGAATATCCTAGCCCCGCCCTTCTCCCAAGACGGAGACGGGCAGCGGATACCTCTAAGCTGGTTGATAATCTCAACCGGATCCACTCCTGCCCTGATAGATGTTGAGACCAGCCGTCCTATCGCCTCAAGCTGGGCTATGGCACAGCCTCCGGCCTTACCCATCTGCATAAAGACTTCAAAGATATTGCCTTCCTCGTCCTCATTGATCGTTACATAGAGCGTGCCGCAGCCGGTCAAAACATTTGTAGTAGTGCCCCGCAGGACCTTGGGCCTGGGCCTGGGTGCAATTTTAAAGCCGATTTGTACCTTTTGTCCCTCGTCTTTAGCGGTGGTATCCCCTATATTGATAACCTGCTCTTCTCTGCTCTTATCCCTGTAAATGGTCAGCCCTTTGCAGCCCAGTTTGTAAGCCAGAATATATGATTTTTTGACATCGTCGGCTGTGGCATCGTTGGCAAAATTGATTGTCTTGGATGTTGCATTATGGACAAACTTCTGGAAAGCGGCCTGCATTTTGATGTGCCGCTGAGGCATCACGTCATGGGCAGTAACAAATACTCTTTTAACGTCTTCCGGCACGCCTTCGGCATGGGCACAAGAGCCTTCTTGCTCTATCTGCTCCATAAGCTTCTCGGAATAAAATCCGCGCTGGCGGGCTATCCTCTCAAAGATAGGGTTAACCTGCAGCAGCCTGTCGTTATCCATAACATGCCTGGTATATACCAGGGCAAACAGCGGCTCTATTCCCGAAGAGCAGTCCGCGATAATGCTTATCGTGCCTGTAGGCGCAATAGTTGTAAGAGTAGCGTTGCGCACCTGTATGCCTTTCTCTTGCCAGGTACTGCCCTGATAGGCCGGAAATACTCCCCGCTCCTGGGCCAGTTCCTGAGACTTTACCATTGCTTCGTTTAAAATAAAACCCATAACCTCTTCAGCCAGCTCTACCGCTTCATCCGAGTTATAGCTCACTCCCAATCTTATCAGCATGTCGGCCCAGCCCATCACTCCAAGCCCTATCTTGCGGGTAAGCTTGGTCTTCTCTTCTATTGCCGGCAAGGGGAACTTGTTCATATCTATTACATTGTCCAGGAAATGCACGGCCCTGTGCGTTATCTCTTTCATTCTCTCCCAGTTGACAACCGGGCCGCCGCTCTCATTGCTGACCATCCTGGCAAGGTTGATGCTGCCCAGATTGCAGGACTCATAGGGCAAAAGAGGCTGCTCCCCGCA